>JALSLJ010000083.1 GCA_026988315.1 Sulfurimonas sp.
TACTGAATCACAAATTCTGTAAAATATATACCTCTAATCTCACCATCTGATATCATAGAGTTAAGCGTATCCATCACTTGCATGGAAACTTTTTGTTTTCCTTGCTTGGAAGATATCTCCTCAAGGCTTTTAGATGTTAGGATTCTAATAACTCTATCTCTGATTACAGGCGATTTTGCGTCAAGTTCTAAGCTAAGTTCTTCACCTTCAAGCTCTAGTGACATGGTTACTTTTAAGTATCTACGACCAGCATCACTTTTTAGGTTTACTGTAAAAGTATCTAGTGGGTAAAGTATTCCAATATCGCTTAGTTTTCTTGAACTCTCATAAGTAGAGCCTGAAGAGCTTCTAGCTTTTCTCGGTTCAGCTCTTTCAATTGTTTGCTTATTTGAAACTTGTTCTGACTCATCATCGCCACCCATAAACAATATTGCAACAATAGCTCCAATAAGTATGATAATTATTAACATAACTATAATTATTATCATTAACATATTTGATTTTTTCGCTGGTGCTGCCTCTTGTTCCGTGCTTTCCTCTTCAGCCATAACTATTCCTTAGTATATAATTGTTTTTGGTATATCGGTATTTATATCATTTTATAAACTAGCATTTTCTTGTGCTAAATCTTTTAATGGTAAAAATTCATAATTGTCTGCATTGTAGTAATCGATTTTACCGGTTTCTATATCATAATGCCAACCATGGATATGTAATGAACCCTCTTCAAATCTTTTTTGTACATATGGATATGTTAAAATATTTTCTATTTGCTTAATTACCGATAATTTTTCTGTTAATCTTAATAGTTCCTCTTCGGGCGCATCTGCACCTAGACTTAGCACAGCATTTGTTTTTGCACTTTTGCCAAGCTCAAGCCATTTTTTTGTATGGATTAAAGATGGATCATCTATAGTTTGGTATAAGCTTTTACATGCTCCACAGTGTGTGTGACCACAAATAATTACCTCTTGAACATTAAGAACACTTACTGCGTACTCTATGCCAGAAGCCGTAGCATGGTACTCCTCATCCGGTTTATATGGAGGAACAAAGTTTCCAACATTTCTTAGTACAAAAAGATCACCTGGATTTGTTTGTACCATTAAGTCTGGGATGACTCTTGAATCAGAACATCCAATAAAAAGAGCTTTTGGAGATTGTCCGTTCTTAACAAGATCTAATAGTGATTCTTGATTTTTTTTAAAATAAGACCGAAAAAGTTTATTACCTTGTGCATACTCTTTTATATTCATAATTATTCTCCAAATATATTGTTTAACAACACTCTGTAATTTGAAGAGTTTTCATAATTTCTTCAAATATTTCACCAGCTTCACGGTCCATATCATCATGGTACTCAATCACAAGCACTTCTCTATTGTTAGAGATACTGCAAGTATAGGTTTCTGGTTGCATTTTATGTTGAGCAGTTATATTTTCAACACAAGAATGAACTCTTTTTTTTTCTTCATCTCCCCCATAAGCAAGTGATAGTTTTGAAAATCTTTCCTCACTTCTGAACTCTGCATCAATCATCTAAATCCTTTTATATATCTAATTGTGCAATTATACAATCTATATGGTAATAATGCTTTTAATTGCTGGTTAAATTAATACCATTCTAAGAGTTTTGTTACTTCATCAACTATAAATGTTTTGATATTTGTTTTTTCTAGCGGTTTTTTTGCCAGAAGAGCTTTAGATATGTTTTGCATTTTTGCCTCTTTAAGTCTAACATCCATTGCGTAAACTTCTCTTACATCACCAACTAAAGAGACTTCCCCTATAAATACAGTCTCTTTTGAAATAGCACGATCTCTAAAACTACTGATAATCGCCGCTAATATAGCTAAATCGGCTGCTGTTTCTGTAATTTTGATACCGCCAGTTATGTTAATAAATACATCATATCCAGATAATGGAATCTCTAGTTTACGCTCTAGGAGTGCCAAAAGCATATTTAATCTATTGTTATCAAATCCTGTTGCTTGTCTTTTTGAGTTAGGGGTATGTGACTCTGAGACAAGAGCTTGAACTTCGAGTATAATTGGACGAGAGCCTTCCATAATTACAGTTAATGCAGAGCCAGATTGCTGTGAATTTCTGTTAAAAAAACGGGAAGCAATATCGGTTGCAGAAACAAGCCCATCACTTCTCATCTCAAAAACACCTATCTCACTTGTTGGTCCAAAGCGATTTTTAAAACCTCTTAGTATTCTAAGCTCCTGTGAAGAGTCACCTTCAAAATAAAGAACAGTATCAACCATATGCTCTAACACGCGAGGACCTGCAATCGATCCCTCTTTTGTAATATGACCTATGATAAATATAGCTATATTTTTCTCTTTGGCTATCCGCATAAGTTCAAATGTAATTTGCCTTACTTGCGTAACAGATCCTGGCGCTGATGTGATGTTTTCTGAGTATATCGTTTGGATAGAATCTATTATCAAAAAATCATATGTACGATGTTCAAGTTCAACTAAAACCTGTTCAATTCGAATCTCACTCAAAAGATAGAGTGTGTTTTCATTTGACTTTAAGCGATTAGCACGAAGTTTGATTTGAGAAGTTGATTCTTCCCCCGTTACATAAAGAACATTTTTTTTAGTAGAGGCTATATTTGAACCAACTTTTAAAAGTAGTGTTGATTTGCCAACACCAGGACTTCCCCCTATAAGGGTAAGTGACCCTGGAACTATTCCACCACCAAGAACACCATCTAATTCTTTATCCAATGAAGAGTATCTATATACTTCGCTCTCAATAATGTTATTAATACTTACTGCTTTGGTAGAGCTATTTGATGTTGATTTTGTTTGTTTAACCACCTCTTGTTGATGCTCATTAAGTTCAATAAATGAGTCCCATGAGCCACAGTTTGTACACTTACCCATCCACCTGGGCGTGGTGAGTCCACAATGTTGACACTCAAAAAGGATTTTTTTCTTAGCCATAAATAATAAACCTTAGTTCTTGTATTTTGGAGGATTATATAGTTTTTTTTGTGAGGAGGTTGAAAATATGGCAATTTGTCATATTTATAGGAGAAAGAGAGTAATTTACTCTTCTTCTATAAATAATGCATCTAGTAAACCATCAACAAATTCATATTTGTCAAAGGGTGTTAAATCCTCTGGTTGTTCACCAGTTCCTACATAAAGTATAGGAAGTTCTAGTGCATAGGCAATGCTAAAGAGACTTCCACCTTTAGCAGTTCCGTCTAGTTTAGTGATGATAATACCATCAATACCTATCATCTCATTAAATGCCTTTGCTTGAGCTATTGCTGAATTTCCTTGAGTACCGTCTATGATTAAAATAGTTCTATGTGGAGCCCCTGTATGAGCTTTATCACAGATGCGATTTATCTTTTTTAGCTCATTTGCGAGATTAGTCTGAGTGTGAAGTCTTCCTGCTGTATCAATGATGACATTGTCATAATTTTTTGATTTTGCTGAGTCTATTGTGTCATAAGCAACAGCAGATGAATCATGTCCTTGTTTTGAAGAAACAATAGGGATGTCAAGCTTTTTTGACCACAAAGTTAGTTGTTCTATCGCAGCTGCACGGAATGTGTCTCCTGCACCTAAAATAACTTTTTTACCTTCACTTTTATAACGCTGAGCCAGTTTTGAAATAGTGGTTGTTTTTCCAGCGCCATTTACTCCAACTATCAGTTCAACAAAAGGGGTGGTAAATTCAGGTTCCATATAAGAGGTGTAGGCAAGTGTTGCTAAGAGTTTTGAGCGTAAAATTTCACGAGTAATTTTATCTTGATAAATCTCATTTAAGATAATCTCTACTAGTTCGTATTCAACATCTGCTTCAAGCAAAATATCTTCTAACTCATCTTTAGAAAAGGATATCTTTTTTTTAGGAACAACAGTTTTAATCGCATCAACAGTCTTTTGTAGTGATTTTTTTATAAAACCAAACATTTATATACCTAAAGCTCTTTTTATATCACTTTCTATAAACTCTTCTTGAATTGCACCTATATAGTGGTTGATAAGCACACCATCTTTATACATTGCTAGGATAGGGATTGGAAACCTATCCCCAAGGTTTAATGAATAAGCTACAGCATCAACAAATCTACGGTTCTCTGTAGAGTTTACTATAGTGTATTTTGCGTCGTAAGTCTTTCTAAACTCTAAAAGTTTTGCATTCTCTATCCCATCTTCAACAGTAGCTCCGATTATTATTAAATTATCTTTATATTTTTCTTGAAGTGAAGTTAGGTGTGAAGCTGATGCTTGACAAGGGGGACACCATGTAGCAAAAATATCAAAGATAACAACTTTACCTTTGGCGTTGTTTAATATAAAGTTATTTCCCTCTTTTTTTACAATGAATTGTTCATTTTTAAGGGAAGTAAGTACATACTCATTAGTAGCTATTAAATCATTAGCGTTCTCTTGTTTATCGCTTGAGCATCCTTGAAGTAGAAACATAATTACCAATACAGTTGCATAAATAGATTTTTTCAACATTAAAATACCTTTTTTTTTGTAAAATATATGAAATTATAACTTAAAGATTTGATATGCCTCTTACAAAAGTAATATTTAGAGAAAATTGTTTAAAAAATATAAAAAAAATGCCGTTGCATAATAAAACTTATCGTAATAATTTACTGAATTTACGATTGCTTCAAGAGCTAAAAAAAATAAGAAATAAGAAAATATTATTATATTATCCCTTGGAATTTGAAGCAAATATAGTGAAAACAATTAATATATTACGAAAAAAATGTGATGTATTTGTGCCATTTATGGAAGGTGAAAGTTTTAAAATGGTACCATTCAGGTTACCGCTAAAAAAAAAGAAATTTGGTATTTTTGAAGCGGGAAATACGATTAGAAATATAAAAACAATTGATATAGCTATAGTTCCTGCGGTTGGGGTAGATGGTAATTTACAAAGAGTAGGTTTTGGAAAAGGGATGTATGATCGTTTCTTTGCAAAGTTGAACACGAAGCCATATATAATTTTTATTCAACCAGAGTTTTGTTACACAAAAGAATTAATTTGTGATGATTATGATATCGCATGTGATCTACTACTTACACCAAAGGTTCGGCTAGAAAAAAGGAAAATAGATGTTAACTGATATCCTGCTAGGTGGCTCAATAGCCGCAGTTAGTGGAGTTATAGGTTTTTTCATCTCTAAAAAAATTACAAATGCAAATTTTGATGTATATATAGACCAAGCAAAAGCAAAAGCAAGTGTAATTGAGAATGAAGCAGAGATGCTTTTGCAAAAGTCAAATTTGAAATCTCAAGAGATTGAACTTGAAGCGATTAAGCACTATGAAAGTGCAAAAGAGAGAGCTAAAGCAAATCTCCATGAGAGAGAAGATGAAGTGATACGAAAAGAGCAAAGTTTTAAAAGGTATAAACAAAATGAAGAGAAAAGACTTCAAGAAGAGAGTACTATTTTAAAAACTAAAAAAATTGATTTAGAGAGAAATGAAAAATCCTTAAATTCATTAAAGAGAAAATATGAAATAAAGCTTGATGAAGCACTACATAATATGGAACATTGTGCAGGGATGACTCAGGAGGAAGCAAAGAGAGTATTACTTGAAAAAATAGAAGAGAAGTCTCGTTCAGAAATCTCTCATATAGTAAGACGATATGAAAATGAGGCAAAACAACAAGCAAAGAAAAAGGCTAATTATATTTTAGCTCAAGCTACAAGCCGTTATGCAGGTGAATTTGCATCAGAAAGGCTTACAAATTTAGTCCAGCTTGATAATGATGAACTCAAAGGCCGTATAATTGGTAAAGAGGGCAGAAATATTAAAGCTCTTGAGACTCTACTGGGTGTTGATATTATTATAGATGACACTCCAAATGCAATAATGGTAAGTAGTTTTAACTTGTATCGTCGTGCAATCGCGACTAAAACGCTACAGCTTCTCATAGAAGATGGGCGAATCCAGCCAGCAAGAATTGAAGAGATTTATGAGAAAGTTTGTGAAGAGTTTGAAACCGCTATTTTAAATGAGGGTGAGGAACTTATCGCTGATTTAAATATTGGTGTTATGCATCCAGAATTAGTGAAGCTTATAGGAAAGCTTCGTTATCGTGCAAGTTACGGACAAAATGCTTTAGCTCATACTTTAGAAGTGGCTCATTTAGCTGGAATAATGGCGGCTGAAATGGGTGGAGATCCAGTTCTTGCAAAAAGAGCAGGACTTCTTCACGATATAGGTAAAGCTTTAACGCATGATAGTGAAGGCAATCATGTCGATTTAGGTGCAGATATTTGTAGTCGCTATAATGAAAATAGTGTAGTTATAAATGCTATATATGCGCATCATGGGCATGAAGAGATGAACTCTATTGAGTGTGGAGCTGTCTGTGCTGCTGATGCACTTTCAGCTGCAAGACCAGGAGCTAGAAGAGAAGTTTTAGAGAGCTTTTTAAAGCGTGTAACTGAAATAGAAGAGATAGCAACAGGGCAGATAGGTGTTAAACAAGCTTATGCCATAAATGCTGGTAGAGAGGTTAGGGTTATAGTGAATGCAACCTTAATTAATGATGATGAGTCTATTTTAATGGCGAGAGAGATAGCAAAAGAGATAGAGGAGCAAGTGCAATACCCTGGTGAAATAAAGGTTAATGTTATTCGTGAGAGTAGAGCTGTGGAGTATGCAAAATAATATTAGTACTAGAAATATATGGTACTAATAAACATCTTCTAACTCATTGATTTCAGAGTCATCATAAGGGTCCATATGTATTAAAATGTGAACTTTTTTGTCTTCAAACAGATTTCGTAAATTTTCTTCAACTCTATCTGCAATAAGGTGAGCATCATAAAGGGATATGCTAATATTAAAAACTGCATGAACAGATATGAAAATGTGAGAACCTGATTCCCTTGTTTTTAGGTCATGGTATGCTGTTATAACTGGCTCTTTTTCTATAATATTTATTATATTCTTAATATCATTTTCTGGCAAGGCTGCATCTAAAAGCATTAATATTCCCTCTTTTATAATAGGAAAAGCAGAATAAATCATATAAAATGCAATTGCTACCCCTAATATTGGGTCAATCAATTGTTCCCCTGTCATTGAGATTAAAGCTAATGCCATAAGTACTGCACCGTTTGAAAAAAGGTCTGTTTTGTAATGAAGCGCATCAGCTTTAATAACCATATTTTTTGTTTTTTTTGCAACATGGTTTAAAAAAGCTACTAAAAAGGCTGTTATGATAAAGGAGGCTACCATAACCCATATACTCTCAGTCATATGCTCCATTGGTCTATTATGAGTAATTTTTACCATTGCTTCATAAAATATAAAAAGAGCAGAGAGTGAAATAACTGTTCCTTCGATTACAGCAGCAAGTGGTTCAATTTTACTTCGTCCAAAATGAAACTTATCATCAGGGTCTTTTTCTGAATTGTTAAGTGCAAAATAATTAAATAGTGAAATAATAAGGTCCAGTAGAGAGTCAATTGCTGAAGCGAGAACTGCAATAGAACCACTCATGACTCCAACAGTCATTTTCATAACAACTAATATACCTGCAACTGATGTAGAAATTACCGTTGCTTTTTTTTCTAATCTCATAAAATATCCCTAATAATTTTTTAGGGTACAATTATAGTAAAATTTACATGTTGTAGTGATTAAAAAGTGATTAAAATGAATTTAGAAGAATTAAGAAGAGAGAGAGAGAAGTGGATGACTTGGAAAAATATAGCTCCCTTGCGGGATGCTATAAATACTTTAAAGAAAGTAGAGTGCAAAGTTGATTTAGGTGATATTGTTAAGATTAGTTGTGATAGTGCAAATAAAGAGAATATCCATAGAGTTGCAAAACTTATGATGCCTTGGAGAAAAGGACCTTTCGAAATTTGTGACATATTCATAGATAGCGAATGGAGAAGTAATATAAAATATAATCTTCTTAGAAAACATTTTAATTTAAAAGATAAAAGGGTTGCCGATATAGGTTGCAACAATGGGTACTATCTATTTAGAATGCAAGTAGATAATCCAAAATCTTTAGTTGGCTTTGATCCATCACCGATTTATAAAACGCAGTTTGATTTTATAAACCATTTTGTAAAAAGTGAGATAAGATATGAGCTTTTAGGGGTAGAACATCTTGAGTTTTATGAGGAAAAGTTTGATATGATTTTTTGTTTAGGAGTGCTTTACCATAGAAGTGATCCTGTTCAGATGTTAAAGTCTCTTTATAAGGGACTAGATAAAAAAGGTGAAGTAATTTTAGATACTTTTTATATAGCGGGTGATGATGAGATATGTTTATGTCCAGAGTCATCGTATTCTAAAATACCAAATATCTATTTTGTACCAACTATAAAAGCTTTAAAACATTGGTGTCTGCGAGCTGGTTTTTGCGAGTTTGAAGTGTTGGAGAGATCCACCACTGAAGCAGATGAGCAAAGAAAAACTTCTTGGATAGAGGGGCAGTCTTTAGAAGATTTTTTAGACCCTGAAGATAGTTCTAAGACTGTTGAGGGTTATCCAGCACCTGCAAGAGTATATGTAAAATTAACAAAGGATAAAAAATGACAAATAATGAAGTAGAAGATGATCTCGAAATTTCAGAGTATTTAAATGAAGATGAAGTGATTTTAAAAACTCACACGAAGATTAATCGTGCTCTTAGTGGTGCTATTGTTAAGATGGAACAAGGTTATGTTGAATTAAAGCTAATAACAACACAGGAGATGCTTGCAGATGATGTTGGTTTAATCCATGGTGGCTTTATTTTTAGTGCAGCAGATTATGCAGCAATGGCAGCTGTCAATGAAAGAAATGTAGTCTTGGTCGCAAGTGATACTCAGTTTTTATCACCTGTTAAGCTAGGTGATGAGGTGAATTTTATAGCTAGAGTTCGCCATCAGGAAGGAAGAAAAAGAAATGTACATGTTATAGGTAATGTATTGGATATTAAAGTTTTTGATGGAGAATTTAAGACTGTTGTTACAGAAAGACATGTTCTCAAATTAACTCTTCTTGATGAAGATGAAGAAAATTCAATATAAAGCTACGCTAACAACTTAAAAACACTCCTCTTTTTTTTACATATACTAAAGTTAAATCTTTGTGTATGTACTCAAGTACAATATACAAAGTCACATTTTTATTATATTCTTACACAATTAAATAACCTTAGGAGTTTATTATGTCAAAAGTAATTGGAAAAATTGATACGGTTGAAGGTATATTTTATGCAAAGGGTACTGATGGCTCTTTGCGTAAACTAGCTAAAGGTGATGAAATATACGAAGGTGAAATAGTTATTGGTGATGATAATAATAGTAACTTTGATAGCGTAGTAATTGTAACAATTGATAATAATGACATATTAGTTTCTGGAAAAGAATCTCAACTCTTTGATGCATCGCTTATTGAAATAGAGTTTGCAGAAAATGAAACTGTTAGTGATGAAGAATCTATCGAAGCTATGGTTGAAGATGATGCGGGCGCAGAAGATATGGAAACTGCTGCTGGTGAAGAAGGCGAAGATGCTGAGTCATCAGAGGGTGGTGAAGCTGAGTTTGCTAAGTTTCATAATGCAAGTGTAGATATAACTGCTGAAGTAGGTGAAGTTCAAACTCTAAATCAGACTAGGCAAAGAGAAGATAATGAAGAAGAGTTTAGTACAGGTTTAACAGTTAACATTGAACAAAGAATTATACCAGTTGATACTACAATTGATAATCCAAATGATTCAGAGAACCCAATTACAGCAGAAGTTACAACACCATCAACTGACAGTACGCCGCAAGTGATAGGGACAACAGAAGCAAATTCAGAAGTTACAATAGAGTATATTGATATAGATAATAACCCACAATCAATTACAGTCCCTTCGGATGAGAATGGAAACTATGTTGCAGAGTTGCCAACACCACTACCAGATGGAGATAATACTCTTGAAATTAGTGTAGAAGATCCAGCGGGAAATACAGCGAGTACAACTGTTGATGCTCCTGTTGATACTAATGTAAATATCTCCCCAATCACAGACTCAGACACCAC
>JALSLJ010000084.1 GCA_026988315.1 Sulfurimonas sp.
GGAGAGTGCTTTGTCTATGCTGTCTCTTGAAAAAGTGTCTATGAAGTCTATGGAGCTAAAGGCATAGCCCTCTGCTTTTTTGTTTTGTATGATGGAAAGTATTTTGTGTTCTATAGATTCCATAAATGATCCTAAACTATTTTTTCAGAAAAATATACCATTTTTTCTGAAATTTTGCAAGTTTTGGATAGTCTTTATTTTCTAAGACTATTCTTTCCCCACAAGATAAATATCTCATTCACAATTAAATATTTCATTAATCATCTTTTTAATAGTCATGTTTTCAAGTTTTGAAAATAATGGTGTTTCATAATCTCGATGTTGTCTCCAATGTAAATCATCATTATATATTAACCCCAACAAGTAATGTGTTTCTGGAATTGAAATACCATTTTCTTCACAATACTCAAGTTTAGATTTTGTCTTATGAATACATAAAAAATGATCTTGTTGCGTTCCATTCAATTGATCATATGCACATTTTTCTATATGTATTCGAACTGCCAACAATACTGCTATTGGATCATATTCTTCTCCAGCTAAATATTTCACAACTTCATTATTAATAATTTCATAAAACCTATATGACTTTCCCCATGCTTTTCGTAAACCTAAACTTTGCAACTCACTTTCTATGTTCCCCTCTTCGGGATAATAATGGAAATGATACTTACTTATAGTATCTTTAATTGTAATTTCTTCTCTATGTTTTACTAGCTTTAAAAAAACCGAAGAAGTTCTTGTTAAATCTTTTGCCAAATATCTAATTTGTAATTTATGTTTATTAAAACTAAAATGATGAAAATATGCAGGATCCAAGTGAGTAAGTAACATTGGATATAAAAATCTATCTTGTTCTTTAAATTCTTCTATCAGTTTTGTAATATAGTATTGGAAGGCAACTAAATTTGCATCATCTAAATAATCAAATACTTCATCTATAACTAAAATACAATGTGACTTCCTAAACTCTCTTCTAGCTTTTTGAATTTGGGCTATAAATGATAATATATCTCTTTGACCATTTGACATATTATGTGCTCCAGGGAATGAGATTATTAACTTTTTTTTAGGACTATTTGAAGATTTTCTCTTTTCTTGCACAGTTATTGTGTGCCTAGTTGTATTTATAGACGAAAGTAAGTCATTAAAAAACTGCTTTTCTCTCAGATAGAGTTTATATTCTAATGCTTTTTTAAATGTCTGAGACGTAGAAAGTTCACCTAACTGAGTAGCTAATAAATATGAGTCAACAATGTCAACGGTCAAAACTCTAGTTATTAACTCAACTAATTGTTGTAACGGTTCAATATTTACTAGGTTGGTAAGTTCTTCTCTTTGAATCCATTTTTTTATCTGAGAAGATGTTCCCCCTTGATTGTTAATTCTATCCTTTATTGGTTGCAATAGCTTTTTATATGTTCTAACTTTTGTAAACTCTCCATAGTTAATTGTTTTACTAAAAAGATATAAGAATTCTAAATTATCCAAAAGTGTACTGTTTAAATTAATTAAGATTTTCCCATTTGCACCAAAATATGATTTTGCACTACTAATAGAATATTCGAAGGCAATATTATCAGGAATAGTAGAAATCAACTCTATATCTTCAGCCTCTAATGAAGCTGTAGCGGTAGTAAACCTTCCCATATTTCTTTTTATTGCTTTTGCGTAAAGAGGACTATTAATTACAGAATAGTCAAATTTTCCATGGATTGCATTTGAAGTTGTACTTGCAGAATAGAGAACGCCATCCAACACTACAGAAAGTTCTGGAAGCAATGTGGTATTTTGTTTATGAAAATCTTTTTCATTTAATTCTAGTTTTGTAGATTTTAATGCATCAAAAGCACAGGCAATTGAGCTTTTTCCAAAACCATTTGGAGCAACTAATATAGATGGTTTATTTGGAAATAAATCTAATATAAAAGTCTTATTATCAATACCTTTTACATATTTTATAGATATTGTTTGTAGCTTATTCACTAGAATTTCCTTCAAAGTTAAATTTATCCAAAAACTCAATCTTCTTTATAGCTGTCTCAATCAATTTATTTAGTTTATAATCATTCCATTGACCATATTTATGCCCCAACAGTGTAACCAACCACTCCTGCTCTTGATATTCTTCACTGGATTTATCTTGTATCTTATCTAATACCTTCTGCTGCTCTTTGATAATATTTTGCAATTCTTGTTCATCTCTAGCTGTGGCATAAACTAAAGACTTTATAACGGTATTAAAGTCATGTTTAGAGTTATTTATTTTTTTCGGGAAAGTTAATTTTTTGATTAGTTCATCAATGTTTTTTCGTTTCATGACTAAATCAAGATATAACTCCTGATCTTTTATTCTCAACGCAATAAAAAATATAAAGACTCTAAAGTGAGATTCATACAATCGAGGTTGCATTGTTTTAAATACAATACCTATCTGTATAAAAGCCTGTTCTATTTCTCTCAATGTTAAATCTAGAGATTCTATAAGATACTTCATCATACTTAGATGGTCTAAGTTACCGTATGAACTTTCTATCTCTTTTGATTGTATGATCTTATCAATCTCATACTCTTTATATAAAAAGGAACAAAAATCATCTCTATTTGGATTGTTAAGATTGTATTCAAGGTCAATAAATCGCTTTAAGTAACTATTCGTATCAATATTACCATACTGTGACTTGATAGACTCAGAAAGTTGCTTTTTATCTATAGATAGTATAAATATTAATCCATCTATACCAAAAATATGTTTTATCCTTTCAAGTAGCTCTATAGCATAAAGAGGTCGGCATCGATCCAATTCATCAATAAAAATCACAAATGGCTTGTCCTCATCTATGTAGTTTAATAAAGTTTTTATGGCATCTTGAAAAGCTTCAGTGAGTTCTTTATTTTTAGAGTAATTATTAATTAACTCCTTTGTTGTCTCTTCACTTATCGCACCAATAGCACTTTCAAAACCTTTGTCAATATCTAATACTCCAGAGGTCGCTCCTTTTATAAAAGCAGGGAACCCTCTTTTTATAACTTTGCTACCAAAAGATTTCACTTTTTCAAGCTTTGCTTTTACTTCAGGCTTTTGCTCAAAATTCTCAGAAATATAACTATTAATTTCACCTAGTATAGAAATTAAAGGTTCATTAGAGAAATCATCTTCCCATGCACTGAAGTATATGCTATTAATCTTATGCTCTTTTTTTAAATATGCTTGCCACATTTTAACAAATGTTGTTTTTCCTGCGCCCCAACTAGCGTTTATACTCATTGTAAAAGCTTCTTGTGTAGAAGCGACTAAACTAGATAGGTTTTCAATTGCTTCTTCTCTCTGTAGTTTATCATGAAGAAAAATATGCTCTTCATTAATTTTAAATGTCTTATTTTTATGAATCATATTTAACCCTCACTTCCCCACTCATAAGCTTAGGTAAAAGTGTATCTCTCATATTTTCAAGAGTTTTGATTTGTTGTCTATTTTTGATTTGCTTTAAGTATTTTGGCTCTAAAATTTTAGAAAATTCTTTTATTTTATCAATAGACGGGGTAGTGAAACTAATATTAAAAATATCCTCTGGCTTTACTCTTTGATGGCTTCCACTTGTACCTGAGGCTGACATTGACAAATCGCCTCTCACTTTATCTGATTTTAAAAGTGTAGATATGAAAGGAAAAAGTTCTTTATCATTTGGTTGTACAATTTGAAATTCAGTTGAACAAATAGAATTTTCTAATGGGTCAAAATATATATCCCATACTCTTGGAGTTTTTGGATTTAGTTTTGACATCAAAATTGAAAAAGGCTCTACTTGGTATTTATTACTTTTTATATCTGAACCTAATTCAGCTATTGGTTCTTTGTTTGTATCAAACGCAGGTAAACTAAAATGGAAAAATGTATCACTTGGATTTTTGGCAGGTTTAATGCTTACTTTTTTATGCGTAGCAAAATCTCTTATTTCGTACTCTTCCCATCCATCATCAGCCCCTTCGATAAACCATTGTCTAAAGAGTGTTTGGGCTAGGTTTTCGAGGGTTTTGTTTTGGCGATGAAGGAGGTCGATTTTATCATCAAGAGAGCCTAAAACCTCTGCTATTGCTTTTTGTTCTTTTAGTGGGGGGAGTAATATTTCTATACTAGAAATTTCTTGGAAATTTATATTGGGTTGTGCTGATTGTCCAGACATATTATTTACAAAGTCTATCATTTGAGGTTGTATTAAATAATAGTTTATGTACTGAGGTAAGGCAAATTTTTGATTTAACCTTAATATTGCTAATGCTTGATTTGTATTTGCAGGTAGCATTTCTTTTTTTACAAGGGCATTTTTTCCCAAGTAAGCTCCTGCCATTGAAAATAAAATGTCATCTTTTTCAAGTTGAGACCGTTTAAACTTTTCATGTGTTACAAAATCAATTTGTACAAATTTTTCTTTATCTATTCTACCATCGTAGCTTATAGCATCAGATTTAATATAATTTATACCCTTATCTACAAAACCAACACCCTTTGGGGGAGTTGTTCCTTTTGTAATTTTTTCAAGTAGATTATCGAGTTTAACTTCTCTCCACTCACCCATCAATCATCACCATAGCCAAATTCTCACTAATCTTCCTGTTAAGCTCTTGCTCCTGCTTAATCTGCTCTTGAAACTCTTTTTGAAGTTCAGCAAATCGCTCTTTAAAGTCAAATTCATCATCCACCTCTTCTAAGCCTACATATCGCCCAGGGGTAAGGACATAGTTTAACTCTCGCACCTCTTCTAAAGTTGCAGATTTACAAAAGCCCTTTATATCTTCATAAGACGGGACTGAAGTCCCGTTTCCTGTTGGAGGCGGGACTTTAGTCCCACTTTTAGTTGTTTTCCAATTGTGATAGACTGAAGCGATATAGTCCGTATCTTCACTACTAAACTCTTTGGTTCTTCGATTGATAAGCTCTCCCATATTTCGAGAGTCTATGAAAAGTATATCTTTAGTGGTTCTGCCTCGTTTCATAAACCATATAGAAGCGGGGATTTGAGTATTTAAAAAGAGTTTTGCTGGGAGATTAACGATGCAGTCTATGAGGTTGGCTTCGATGAGTGCTTTTCGTACCTCGCCCTCATTTGAACTGTTAGATGTAAGACTTCCCTTTGCCAGTACAAACCCTGCTGTTCCAGTTGGTGCCAAGTGGTAGAGAAAGTGCTGTATCCACGCATAGTTGGCATTTCCCTCTGGCGGTGTACCGTATTTCCATCTTCCATCATTTCGTAGTAGGTCACCACTCCAGTCGCTCACGTTGAAAGGTGGGTTAGCAATGATAAAGTCTGCTTTTAAGTCTTTATGCGCATCGTTTAAAAATGATCCTTCATTGTTCCATTTGACTTGGCTAGAGTCTATACCACGGATGGCAAGGTTCATTTTAGCAAGTCGCCATGTGGTTTGGTTGGACTCTTGACCATAAATAGATATATCGTTAATACGACCTTGATGCTGTGTCACAAACTTTTCACTTTGTACAAACATACCACCCGACCCACAACAAGGATCAAACACTCTCCCTTTGTATGGTTCTAACATCTTGACAAGAAGCTCAACTACACTTTTTGGAGTATAAAACTGCCCACCTTGTTTACCCTCAGCAAGTGCAAATTCACCTAAAAAGTACTCAAACACATGACCTAAAACATCAGCAGATCTAGCTTTGGCATCTCCAAAGGCGATGTTTCCTATGAGGTCTATAAGCCCACCAAGAGATTTACTATCAAGATTATCTCGTGCAAATACTTTAGGAAGTACACCTTTTAATGAATTGTTCTCTTTCTCTATGGCATCCATAGCCTCATCAACAATCTTTCCAATGTTTGGAAGTTTCGCATTTGAAAGAAGAAATGACCATCTAGCACTTGCTGGCACAAAAAGACATTTTCAGCCTTGTACTCATCCCTATCTTCAGGGTCAGCACCCATCTCTTCTTCAGATTTTAGTGAGTTATAAAGCTCTTCAAAACTATCAGAGATATACTTCAAAAACACAAGCCCCATCACCACATGTTTATATTCCGCAGCATCGATGTTTTTTCGCAGTTTATCTGCGGCTTTCCATAGTTGCTTTTCTATACTCTCTTCTTGCTTTTTTGCTTTTGCCTTCGCCATTGCCACCCTTGCCTATACTTAAAAATTTATAACTGATATATTTTAGCGTAAATTTATTTGAAGAGACAGTCCAGAGAAAAGTTGTAAAAAAGTTGTAAAACAAAAAATTATGTACCAAAAAAAATGGTTGCATCGCATTTAGATATAGTATGAAATAAGTTGAAAAATACAAGAAAAAGAGGCGTAAGAAAAGAGGCGTAAAACTTATCTCGTTTTTTTACTATAATATGGCATAAATTAAAATAAGGAGGAACAAAATGAGTAAATAAACATAAGACAAAGTCATAAAGAAGACTCCATCTTACGGTCTGGTCGACCTAAGATTATATCTTCTTTTGACTTCAAACACAAACTTCTATTTTTGTTAAGTATAACACTATACCAAACAATATTTTAATGCCAACTTTTTGGCATTCCCATCTAATAAAGAAGGCAAAAGATGAAAGAAAATAACAAAAATCTTCTTATCGAAAAGCATATGGCTGATCTTAGGAAACTATATCCAACACAGCTATTAATTTCAAAAAAACAGCTAAAACAGCTTAGAAAGAAAAGTGAAAATACTCTAAACAGAGAGAAAAAAAATGGTACTGGCATACCATGCAAACAGGAAGGAAAGGGAATTGTTATGTATCCCTTACGAGATATCGCAGCATGGATGGTAGGTGCTCCCTATATCGGTACGGGCACAGACCTTCTCGCAAACAAGCACATTGATGATATTTGGGAGCTATTCCCTAACCAATTACTGGTTTCAAAAACTCAGTTAGCTCAACTTCGAGGAGTAAGTGAAAGCACTTTGAATCGAGAGAAAGAAAGAGAAGAAGGTGTTCCTTTTAAAAAAGAAGGAATACCTGTCCTGTATGCTGTAAGAGACATCGCAGAATGGCTAAGCAAAACAATCAAAACTACCAAATAAACAAAAAAGGAAATAGCATGTCAAGAAAAGCAAGTTTCTCTGTAGAAATATCCGCAAAACACAGTACTGCTCACAACGATAGAACAGAACCACCCAAGTATCTTCTTGGATTAGAAAAAAATACACAGAACTACTATAACAAATTAAATGGATATGAAAGTGACTCACAATTTGTAAAACTAATGTCACAAAAGTACCAAAGTGCATTTGGTCAAAAAATGCAACAAAAACAAAAGGACAGCATGGTCAAAGAAGCTATTATTTCACTTGAAAAATATCACGATGAAAAAGATGTTTTATCTCTGTTTCAAGAGTTAGGTGAAATTTTTGGTGGGCACATTCCTTTAGAACTCTCTATTCATAAAGATGAAGGACATTATATCAGTGATGGTATTTCATACTATCCAAGCAAGCATATTGTTAAAAAAGAAAGTGGTTGGTACACAATAAGTGATGATCCAAACTACAATTATGACGACGAGGAAACTCATTCCCCATCAACTTTTTTTGATAACCCCATTGACATCTCAGAGTTTACTCCTGTGTACAATTATCATGCTCACGTGAAGTTCACAATGATAAACATGATGGGAATAGTGCCAAGCTTTGAAAAGGATGCAGACATGCAGGTAATAAGTAACCCAACAGAACAGGACAAGCTTAGAACCGCAAAAATGACAAAAAAAATGATGCAGTCAAGGTTAAAGATTGTTGCGGGTCAGCTCAGTATGAGATATGAACCAAATCCAAAGACAAGCAGAATCAAAAAATCTATTGCTCATGCAAAAGAAGACCGCGAAAGCAAAAGAGAGATAGAAATAGCAAATGCTAACCATAAAAAAGAAATTGAAGCACTAGAAACTAGACGAAAAACTGTTTCTGGTATTTATCAATCAGGGCTCACAAAGATGATTAAGTCGCTTAAGGAAAAGCACAAGATTACACAAGATGATATAGATCAAATAAGAAAGTCATACCGTAGGCAGATGATTGATAGTGAAGAATTCTATACGCAAGAGGACTACATGGAGCTAAAGTCTCTTTTCAATGGTCTAAAAAATGAATTGAAAGATAAAAAGCTTACTATTAAGTCACTTGAACACAAGATATCTACCTTAGATAATGAGAATGATAGCTTGGATAATCATATTTCCAAAACCAAGGCTATTATAGAAGAAAAAGATAGATACATAACCAAGCTCAAAGAACAACTAAATTCAGCATCAAGTGACAGTGCTAGTGCTAACAGTGAGCTGAGAAAAATCAGACCAAAAATAGATAACCTTCAAAAAAAGATAAACAAACAAACCAAGGATATAAAAACACTTAAGGATTTGTCTTTCATAAAAGATGAAGATGGTGAATTTGAAACCTATAAGGCAGATGACGGTAAGTCTTACTACAAAACTTACAAACAAGAAAATGAAAAATTGGAAGATTGGAAAGATAAAGCAATCACTTTTTTCAAAAAAGTGAGTAGTTTTTTTGGATTCAGTAGCAACTTGGCAGATGCGAATCTAGAGATTGATGAAATGATTCAAAATGAAGATGATGCAAATGAGCACATAATGTTGGATGATTTTTCAGGAGGGGCATGGCTCCATAATAAAATTTTAGATGGCTTTTTCATAAGCCATCTATCCAAATAAGATTACCAAAAGTTACACTCCCTAAAATTCTCAAAAAATCTCTTTATTATCATTTCATATCACCCTTTATCAAATCTTTTCAATCTCTTCTAAATGCTGTCATTTAGGGGATTATGGTACTTTTAATATAAAATTTTTTAGGCAATACTAAGGTAATAATTTTTCGTGTGGTTTTCAATAATACGGAAGAAGTAGCAAGCCAAAGATGCCCTGAATTGATACCTCAATCATCTTTGACTTACGTTGAAAGAAGTATAGCAAAAAAATACTTCTTAATCAACACCTTGTCACTGTTAAGCTCTACTTCATCAAATTCCAAAAAAATTACATAACACCCTCCGGGGGTTCAGCCTTATCCGGATCTAAGTCAAAGATATGATCCGGGCTGGCACAGTGGGCGTGAAAGCGTTCTAGAGTTGATAGCACATATGCCGTGTTTTCAGCCAAGTCTATCAGGGGACTCTTTTGGGTTACCAGAATGTAATAGCTTAACACAGATTGAAATGCATCCCATCAAAAAGCCGACTCAAGACCTCTCAAGTGGCAAAAGCCCTCTCTAATCAAACCGGAACACCTGAACTAAGAGACCCATCAAGGATAAGGAGTTGTGCATCAGCTATCATAAATGCCACCTGACGACAAACGCCGTGCGACGGATTGTTACTCAATATCAGTGTTTTGAGCCCTAGTTTTCCACTAGGGCTCATGTTCTCTTCAAACTGCACTAAATGCTCTGGATTATGACGTAGGTTGGATATAGGTTGGAAAATGCATAAAGTAAAAATGCTATAATAGGCTCTAATTACGGTATATAGGGAAGTAAATAGGTGATTTAAAAAATATGGCCGGGAGAGGGGGATTCGAACCCCCGGAGGTGTTACCCTCACCGGTTTTCAAGACCGGCACATTCGACCACTCTGACATCTCCCGACATTTTGAAGAATAGTATATTATCTAAAAAAAGATAAAATCTAGTTTATAACTTATGGAGGAGCCAACCAGACTCGAACTGGTGAATAGCAGATTTGCAATCTACGGCCTTACCAACTTGGCGATGGCTCCATAAAATATATC
>JALSLJ010000085.1 GCA_026988315.1 Sulfurimonas sp.
TGTTTTGCATTTTGTGTCTGTTGCATGTTCAGTGTTATAGGAGTTTTTAGTTTTTTTATATCTTCACTAAGTGTATAGTTGAGCTTAAGTACAGAACCGAAAACAAGGTCAACAAATTCATTGAGTGGTATAGCTTCAACGGAGACTTTTACTTTGTTACCTTTTATGTTTATGTCTCTTTTTTTCTTTTTTGCTTTAAGTGAGAGTGATTTTTTATATGATTTATCAAACGAAGGCACTTTTTCAATTGTTATTTTTTTTTCTACAGCGGTACTACTTTCATCTTTTCTTTCATACTCTTTTTGAAGTAGAAGCGTTTTATTTTCATCAAATTTATAACTTACCTTTTTGAGATTTTTTATATCATTTACTATAGGTTTTTGGGTCGCACATCCTGTAAAAGTCAGTAGCAGTATTATAGCGCTAAAAATAAGTTTCATTGGTATCCTTTGGTTTATATTGTGTTGTATTGACATCAAAAAGTTGAAATTTCCAGCTTTTTGTCTTGTTTTGATCTGCGAAGATTACACTGTTGCTTCTGATCGCCGCTATGCTTATGTTTGCTTCAAGTGTTTCTTTGACGCTGTAGTCTTTGAGTCTCTTTTTTAGCTTTTTGTTATAGAGTGTTACAAAAGCTCTATTTTTTGAGTAGTGAATGCCAACTAGTCTATAACAAGAGTTGTCTATACAAAGAGTATTTTCCCCTTTAGGCTGATAAATATTTGGTCCACTTTTTAACTGTTTCACTGTTTTGTTTCCATCGCTCACTTTAACTTTTTTTTCTTTGGTAAAACCCCAGTACCAGTTTAAAGAACGGTTATCATCATAGGTTTTCAAATAACTGTCCAAAATGCCTGTATCGAGTGTCAATATTGGCTTGGGAAGTCTTAGCGACTGTTTGTCGCTTAAAGAATAGTACTCTTTTAGAAGTATAAAAAGTGCTATAACGAAAAAAAACAAAAAACTTTTTTTTGAATACTTCATCTATTTTTCCTGTAAGCCATTACCTGCATTTTGACATAAAGTTTTTCTTTGTTTCGCATACGCAATACTCTCAAGTTATTTATCACAAAAAGCTTGTTATTTTCTTTGAGCCTGTTTATAAAGCTAAAAAGATCTTTTGGTGTGCACTGTAGGGAAACATTCATGCGTAACCTGTCATACCAGAGATTTGTTGAAGGGGTTTGTGCCCATTGTATTTTCGTTAGAGTGCAACTCTTTTGTGTACTTTTTGTGATAATATCTTGCAGTTTTCCCATAGCCTCCGAATAACTTAACTTTGTGCCGTCAAACACAAGCTTGTCTGCTCCGACTTGTAGCTCTTCTTTTTGTATCTTCCTCTTTTGTATCTCTTTTCCCTGCGCTATTTTCATTTTAAGATTTTCTATAGTTCTGTAGAGTTTTTCACTGTCTTGTTGAAAATAGTTTGTATAATTTATGCAAATGACCAAAACCGTAAGCAATATAAATACTTTTTTTACATCCATCTATAGTTCCTTAAGCGGTTTTAAGGCAATAGTGTATGTGATTATTTTGTTGCCATTTCTTTGCTTGAAACTGTTTTGAATAATGACCGTTTGTATATAGGGAATTTTGCTTAAACGGTTAAGAAAAATCACTGGACTAAGATTTGTTTGCAGTTTCAGTGTTACATCTTTTTCATTAACAGAGACATCTTGTAAAGTAGCCTTTTCTTTTGGTTTTATAATTTTATAAATATCATTTAACACTGTTAGGGGATCGGTATAGAGCAACTCTTTGTTTACAAATTCTTGCCATTTTTTTACATCTTTGTTGTGCTTTCGTATGTCTTGTGATATTTTTTTATTTTTGTCTCTTTGTGCAATGTAGTTCTCTTTGAGTCTCTCTATCTGACTTTGCAGAGAACTTCCGTGTATATAATTTACCAACATCATAAAAACAAGAAGAAAAGAGAGAGGATATGCTCCATACTCAAAAACTTTTTTGGCGATAGTCTTTGTATCTAAATCGAACTGGTTAAACTGATATATTTCTTCTATTGAAAGAGATTTAAAAGCAGATTGAAATACTTCTTTATACTCTATTTCATCTATATGTATAGTATTACTTATGCTAAACTCATCACTTGAAATACTCAACATTTCATCATCTAATATTTGTGTAGTAAATGCACTTACCAAGTAGCCATCTTTTACAATAAGTATTTTATAGACGCTGCTTTTGATGATAAAAAGAGCATTCCCACTTCTTTTTTTTAGTTCTTTATAAAGTAAAAAACTCTCTGGTACTATAATGGGAGATGTTATATTTTTGGTATAAAACCAGAGCATAAGATGCTTCTTGTGTACATGCCCTATGATATTTATGTTTTTTCTTGGTGAGTATTTTAAATAGTTTATCTTTAGAAGTTCTTTTGAAAGTTTTATTTTTTTTGGCAAAGTAAGTGCATGAAAAAATGTTTCTTCAAATGGAAGTATGGTTATGAAATTGTATTGTAACAAAAATTTTTTCATCTTGCCTCTATTTTTTTTGTAATTATAGCTAATTGTTAATGAATAAGGAATTAAAGTAATTTGTAACTTATAGTTGTATAGAGATAATCTCTTGTTTTGCGAAAATTTATAATAGTTGTAAGTATACTTTTAGTATTTTTTGATTTTACAGCTATTGTGATTTTATACTCTCTTGATTGATAGAATCCCATTGCATCACTATTAAACACTTTTAGCTTATAAACATTTTGAATAAATTTTTTCAAATTTTTTTTTCTTAACTCTATAAGTGCATTTGCCTCGATAGTATTTAACTTAAGTATATATGCTAAATATTTTGGGCTTATTAACGCTAAATTTACCATAGAACCATTACCATAATAAAAGTTTTCTTTAAGCTTATTCCATTTTTCATCGGCAATAGAATCTATGCCGTTTACTAGTCTGAGCTCTGCTACACTTTGGATGGCTGGATTATTTCTTATCTTATAATTTACCCTTTTTTGCAGTTCATATTTAGAATTTTCGGCTCCATTTAAGGAGACTGTATTGTCTTTGTCTTTCCAATCTTTTAGAGAATCTGCTATGGTGTATCGTAATTGCCTTTGGTCATTATCGCTCAGTATAAAAGCTATACTTTCTGATGGTGCATAGTTTACATTGAGTAAAGCTGAAACATCTGTTATGCTTATATTTATATCTCTGCTGATTGCATACCATCTGCCGTCTACAATGAGTTTTTTTGGGAATTTATACCTAAAATCATCTAATGTAGCGTTTTGCAAAGAATTGTTATCATAAGAAGCTGTTAAAAGATAGAATTTAAAACTCTCAAGCACATCTTCTGCTGTAAGCTCTGTTTTTAGTTTTTCCTGTAAACCTTTTGAGAGATTAATAGTGTTTTTTGAAAGAGAAGAGAGTGTGGCTATACCAAAAAGTAGTGCAGTCACTATCCACAAAACAATAGAAAGTGCAAAACCTTTCTTGCTACTCGACTGGATATATGACATTTTGAATAATTCCCTTGCTTATATTATAATCGCTTTTTACATTTACATAAAAGTTCTTCTTTTGCTTTTTTGTTTCTAAACTTATTATAACCGAAGAGGGAGGATTGTTATGAATTTCTCTTCTCTTTTGTCTATTGTAAATATAACCGAAGTTACATAAAGATAAATTTTTAAATAAAACAGTTTCTCTGCTTTGTTCCAAAACCTGTGGTCTTAAAAAATCTATATTGCCATAAAGTGGCTCTTCTTTATAGACAAGTTTCTCTTCTTTGCATATAAGCTTTACAACAGCGATATCATCACTAAAAAGCGGATTTGTGGTTATGTAGTCTATCTCATCAGGAGTGCCGTCAAAATAAAAATGAAGCTTTTTCATAGCAAAGCCTAGCATATCATAATCATCTACTACATAAAATTTAACAGAAGAAAGAGATGCCCGTAGTTGGTTAAAATGTAGAACTTCATTTATACCAACCTCTTTTGTCTTTTTTACAGTTATAAGCTGTAGCCTAAATGAAAACATAGCAATACCTATTAGTAAGGAAATTAGAACAATAGCTACAAGCATTTCAACTAAAGAAAAAGCTCTTCTATTGGCTTTCACTGCGGACTCTTTTGTATGTATTGACATAGTATGTGTAGTTTTTCTTTTGTTTTTCTTTTATCAGTATTAGGTTTACCTGATAAAGATTGATAATATTTTGTCCTATGTTTCCAGAAGGATCGCCTATATCAAAAGCCGGTTTATATTCTCGCAAAGATTTTTCTTTCTTACATGTAGCACTATAATTATACCCATTGAGCTTGCCCTTGCTGTTCATAGTTGTTTTACACAGAGAAGGAGCTAATTTGTCTTTTATACTCAGTACCGTTATATATAGATTTTCATAATTTTGTTTTTTTGCACCTACCATGTGAAAAAACTTTACGGCACTTGTGGAAGAAGCTATTACTATCATAAGAATCATAAGAGATATTAAAACCTCAATCGTTATCATCGCTTTTTTCATACTGAGTTATAACACCTTTTGAAGATATATGATAAGAAAATCCTAATATATCTATATTTTTTTCTTTTGCCTGCAAAAAAGCGTCGGAACGCTCATATGAGAGTTTTTGTCTCTCTTTAGTATTTTGCATACTTCTCTCAAAGCTCTCTAGCATTTTCGCTCCCTTAGGTGCTGTCATCGCCATGACAAGCGTCAAGATTACCACAACCACCAAAAGTTCTATGAGAGTAAAAGCCTTTCGCATAATCTACGCTGCTATGTCTGTCATACTCATCACTGCCATCATAATTGCCACAACAATCACAGCTATAAAAACTCCTAACCCTACAATAACGGCAGGCTCTAAAAGTGATAAGAGTTTTTTTACATTTGCACTAAAAGCATCGCTGTGTCTAACTGAAAGTGATTTAAAAATTTTATCAAGTGAGGCACTGTTCTCTCCAACATGCAAAAGTGCAATATCACTCATAGGAATAATTTTACTCGATGAAAATACCCCAGAGAGTTTTTGCCCTCTTTTAATTTCATAAAGAGTTGTGTTTAGAAGGTCTTGTAGTTCCGGAAGAAGTTGTATCTTTTGCATCTGTTTAAGCGTTTTGTCTAATTCTAGACCACCAGTAAGCATTGTGCTCATAGCACTGTAGATGATTGTAAGTTGCAAATCGACTATGATGGATGTGAGTTTTGGAATTTTATACATGATACTCATCCATGGAATTTTAATAGTTTTGAGTATAATAACAGCGGTCGCAATAAACAAGGTGATTCCTATCATAAACTCACTCATATGGGCACTCAGGTATTTCCCCAAAGAAAGTACAGCATGTGATATGGCTGGAAGTTTTTCAAACTCTTCTGGGGAAAATATAGATGAAAACCGTGGAATAATCAAGAAAAAAATCAACATAGCAACAACAACACTCATACCCATTAAAAAAAGCGGATATGCCAATGCCTGTTTTATATCTGAACGGATCTTCTTTTGGAAAGAAAGATACTCAAAAAGTTGTAAAAGCCCGCTGGAGAGTGAACCCACTTCTTCAGATGTCGAAATGAAACTGATAGATAAAGAGTCTATGCTTGCATTTTCTTTTTTAAGAGCTTTACTCAATGCGATAGAGAGTTGTGAACCGTTTTTAAGTTCTAAAAGAATGTTTTTAAGAATATTTCTTTGTACCTCTTTTGTTGTGGTTTGAGACAACATACCTATGGCTTTATCTATAGGCATACCTGAATTTGTAAGATAATACAACTCTTCTATAAAAGCTAAAAAATCATCGCTGGTAAACTTACTTTTGTCTGTTTTTTCTTTTATCTCTTTAAGGTGTATGAGTGTGAGCTTTTTTTGAGACAACATCTTTTCAAATTCATCTTTTGTCCCTTTAAAAGTACTTTTGACGCTCTCTCCGCTTGGCACAATTGCTTCATATTCAAATATTTTTTGCATTATGCTAATCTTATAACCTCTTCAAGAGAGATATTACCTTCTAAAAACTTCAAAACACCGTCATCCAAAAGTGTTTTATAACCTAAAGAACGAATATCACTAAAACTTTTGTCACCGTCTAATTTTTGTGTCAATTTTTCATCAAAAGGTATGATTTCTAAAATAGGCATCCTTCCTTTATATCCAGTATAATTACATGACTTACAGCCTACAGCTTTGCATGGGTTCAAGGGTAATTCTATGTCGTTTTGTAAGGTTTCAATATTGTAAAGCTTTATCTCTTCTTGTGTTAATTCTACAGGCTGTTTACACTCACTGCAAAGTTTACGCGCAAGTCGCTGTGCCATTAAACCAACGATAGAAGATTTGAGTAAAAAATACTCCATACCCATATCTAAAAGTCTTGCAATTGCGCCTATGGCAGAGTTTGTATGTAAGGTTGAAAGTACCAGGTGTCCGGTAAGTGCTGACTGTATAGCTATCTGTGCAGTTTCAGAGTCTCTAATCTCACCTATCATAATAACATCAGGATCCTGTCTTAAAATAGAACGCAATGCATTTGCAAAAGTGTAATCAATAGCCGATTTTACCTGAATCTGGCTAATGCCATCTAACTGGTACTCTACAGGGTCTTCTACGGTTATAATTTTTGTCTCTTCATTGTTAATATAATTCAGTGCCGCATAGAGTGTCGATGTTTTACCGCTTCCTGTTGGTCCTGTTGTTAAGATAATACCATTGGGACTTTTAAGCATCTTTTTAAGCATAGCAAGATTCGCCTGATGAAATCCCATTTTATCTAATGTCAAATCAACAGAGTCATTTCCTAAAAGTCTCAGCACAAAACTCTCTCCAAAAGCAGTAGGCACAGAAGAAGAACGAATGTCTATCTCTTGTCCTGCTATTTTTATTCCTATACGTCCGTCTTGAGGCAGTCTGTTTTCAGAAATATTCATTTTTGAAATGAGTTTCAATCTTGCAGTTACTGCCTGTCTTAGTTTTAACGGTATCGTATCTATTGTTTGTAAAGCACCGTCTATGCGTAATCTTACTTTCATACCATTTTTATATGACTCAAAATGAATATCTGATGCGTATTTTTGGACAGCTTTTGTAAATACATTGTTTACCAGTTTTATTACAGGAGCTTCGGATGCCAACTCTTTAAGCTTGTCAACTTCATCTTCAAAAATATCATCAAATCCATCATCTTCTTCCATTGTCTCATACATGCTCTTGACCTCTCGCAACTCCTCTTCTGTAGCTAAATAGAGTTCAATGTTTTTTGAAGTAAGATTTTTGATAGTGGCAATAACCGATGCATTATAAGGTGTATGTGCAACCAAAATAAGAGTGTTGCCTTGCATTTGAACAGGGTATATGCTGTTCTCATTAAAATATTCTGCAGAAACCTCCGGTACTGCTATTTTTTCTAATTTTTCTATCGAAAAAGAAGAAAACAGTTCAAGAGCATACTGTTTTGCTAAAGATTTAACATAAATTTCATCAGATATACTTCCTAGATTAAGCAAAATGTTTCCCAAGGAACCACCATACTCTTTTTGAATGGCATATGCCTGTTCTATGTCATCTTTTGAGCAATATCCATCTTTAAGTAAAATATTTTCTAACTTATTCATTTACTGCCATACTGATATATCTGCATTATTACCAGAGCCACCCTCTTTGCTATCCGCTCCATAAGTAAAGAGGTCGTAGTCATTTTTGTCACTTCCTGGAAATTTGTAAAGATAAGGGTTTCCCCAGGAGTCTTTGTCCACTTTTTTAGGCAAATAAGGACCATTCCATCCTTTGATATCTGAATCTTTAACCCATAAAACCTTAAGCCCCTCTTGGGTCGTCGGGTATCTTCCCACATCAAGTTTAAAAGTATCCAATGCACTTGAAAGCATCTGCATTTGAGCATAAGCGGTTTTAACTTTTGCATCATCAAGTTTACCAAAAATCTTAGGTGCAACAAGTGAAGATAACAATGCAATAATAACTATTACTACGAGAAGTTCTACTAAAGTAAAAGCCTCTCTATTTGCTAAGTTTTTTTTATTTTTAAATCTTTTTTTAAGCACTTTAATACGCTCCTTTTATTTTACTACAAACCATAGGTTTAATAAGTTTTTTTTATTATACACTAATGGCTGCTTATTTTCAATTTGATAAGTCATTTTACCACTCTCTCTTACTATGGCATCAGCTGCTGCAGTGTCCCATTCCATAGTAGGTGCTAAGCGAGGATAAATATCTGCTGTACCCTCTGCCACCATACAGAGTTTTAGAGAGCTACCTTTACTCACCTGTTCTATCTCTTTTGTATTAAGGGAGTCTATAAACTCTTGTGTTTCATGCGAGAGATGTGATTTCGAAGCAACTATCACTAACTTCTCATTAGGATTACTATTTACATGTAGAGGTAATTTTTGTCCATTTTTAAATGCTCCACTTCCTTTTTTTGCACTGTACATGTCATCTAGTGCGGGTGCATAAACCACGCCTAATACTGGGCTATTTTTGTATATGAGTGCTATGTTTACCGTAAACTCTCCATTTTTTTTTATGAACTCTTTTGTTCCATCTATTGGGTCTATGCACCAGTAATACTCCCAGTCTTTTCTTGTATCATAATCGGTTTGTTTATTTTCTTCTGACATTATATTGATAGTAGGGTAGAGATTTTTTAGTGCATTACATATAATATCATTCGCTTTTAAATCCGCTTCTGTAAGAGGTGATTTATCATTTTTATACTCCACTGTAAAATCTCTATCATAGATCTTCATAATAGCTTTACCAGCTTTTTGTGCTATGTTTTTTATATCTTCTGTATCTATATGCTCAATCATTTATGTACCCATTTTTTTCTAAATATTTTATGACCATTTTAGCACACTCTTCCATAGATAACATTGAAGTCTCTACATGTATTTGCGGAAATTTTGGTTTTTCGTAAAGGCTATCTATACCTGTAAAGTTTTTTATGGCACCATCTCTTGCTTTTCTATATAGTCCTTTTGGATCTCTTTGTTCACAAATCTCTAATGGGGTGTCAACAAATATCTCAATAAACTCTTTTTCTTCTACTAAATTTCTTACCATCTCTCTATCTTTTTCAAATGGAGATATAAATGCAGTAAGCACAATAATCCCAGCATCCACAAAAAGCTTACTCACTTCTGCGATGCGACGGATATTTTCAACTCTATCTTCATCAGAAAAACCAAGCCCTTTATTGAGTCCCATTCTTACATTATCACCATCTAAAAGGTAGGTATGTTTTTGTAGTTCATAGAGCTTTGTTTCAACAGCATTGGCAATAGTTGATTTTCCACTACCACTCAGACCTGTAAACCAAAGTATACACGGCTTTTGATTTTTGATTTTTGATCTATCCTTTTTAGAGAGATGCTGTTCGTGCCATACAAGATTATTTGACATAATGTTTCCTTACATATGTTACTATGGTTCTTGTAGCATCTTCAACATTCATGTTGTCTGTATCTATCACTATTTCAGCATGCTGTGGTTCTTCATAGACATCACTTACACCAGAAAAGTTTTGCAACTCTCCCCTCATGGCTTTTTCATACACACCTTTATAATCTCTTTTTTTACAGGTTTCAATGTCAGCTTTTACATAAATGACAATATTATTTTTCACCATCTCACGCACTGCTTTTCTACTCTCTCTATATGGGCTTACAAATGAAGCAACCGTGGAAACAGAGTTATTTTGCAATGTTTTTATAAGGTGTGCTATTCGTTTCATATGTCTGTTTCTGTCTT
>JALSLJ010000086.1 GCA_026988315.1 Sulfurimonas sp.
TTAGTGTTGTAAATAAGTTTTCCAAATGCAAAAGTAAGCCCGTAGAAAGTAGCTACAGCAAAAAATGTTTTAATAAATAGTAAGCCTTCAACCTCAAATAAAACCTTAGAA
The DNA here is from genome assembly GCA_026988315.1 of Sulfurimonas sp. GTDB lineage: Bacteria > Campylobacterota > Campylobacteria > Campylobacterales > Sulfurimonadaceae > Sulfurimonas. The sequence goes on from JALSLJ010000086.1 coordinate 112, forward strand.
TTTTCTAAAGCAAAAAGATAAAATACAATTAAAAAGATAGTAACATTACTTATGCTTGCCCTATAATCTTGCATTATTTTTGGGATAGCAGGTATAAACTTCAGAAAAAAACGGCTTGCTATAAACGGAAAAAGAACTAAAAACAAAAATGCTCCAAACCAAGGAATATGCCCTGATGTATCTACTGCATAATTATTAAGTTCATAATATGGTGCAAGATAGATAGCAAAGTATTTAAACATTAAAAAAGAAACTGATAGTAGCAATATATTTAAGCTAAAAAGTATAAAACCTATCTTTGTATTTGCATTTGAGTCCCTTATCCAGTGCATCACCATCCCACCTCCTGCCATAACGGAAAGTAAAAATAACCCAGCAGCAATACCAAAATCCCCACTTAAAAGACCAATGCTTATTGCAATGATTGGGAGTATGAAAAAGTTAGCAAGAAGATTTTTGCTTATGAGAACTTTATGAGCAGTGATTACTTTAAAATCGCTAAGTTTTGTTTTAAATAGCGTTGGCATAACCATAAAAAGACCAGCAAAAATACAGATGGCTGGTTTAAATGCAAATCCTGCATAATTGTAGTTATACAACAACCCTAAAAACATGGCACCTAAGACAAAAAAAACTTGCATAAAATATCCTTTAATTAAAACTATGTAAGTATATTTATAAATAGTTACAAATATATAAACAAATAAATGATTATAATTCTCCAAATAAAATAAATGGAGATTAACTTATGTCTGAGAAAATAGCTTTATTAGTAGAATCTAATAAGTTTAAAAATTTTATTATCTGGTTGATTGTCATTAATGGTGTGATTTTAGGTGTAGCTACATCTAAAACAATTATGAGTAGTGATTACGGCTATTTAGTTACACTGATTGATAATATAATTATCGGAATTTTTACCGTTGAGATAATTTTGCGTATTTATGTGCATAGGCTTTCATTTTTTAAAGACCCATGGAGTCTTTTTGATTTCTTTGTTGTAGTTATCTCTTTAGTACCTGCAAATGATGGACTTTCTGTTCTTCGTGCTCTTCGTGTATTGCGTCTGTTTAGACTTTTAACTATAGTTCCTCAGATGCGTGTAATTATAGCTGCACTTGTCAAAGTTATACCAGGAATTGGCTCTATATCTATGGTTGTGTTACTGTTTTTCTATGTATTTTCAATTATGGCTACACATCTGTTTGCAGAAGCGTTTCCTGTATGGTTTGGAGATTTAGGGAAGTCAATGTACACACTCTTTCAAGTTATGACACTAGAGAGCTGGTCTATGGGGATTTCACGCCCTGTAATGGATGTCTTTCCATATGCGTGGATATTTTTTCTCATCTTCATTCTTTTAGTCACTTTTATTATGATTAATCTTTTTATAGGTATTATTGTAGATGCGATTTTTACTATTAAAGAGGAAGAAAAAGCAAAAAATCCGCAAAAAGATGAAGTAACGATGGAGTCTTTGCAAAAAGAGCTAAGTGAATTAAAACTGCTTATGCAAAAAATAGATAACAAACTAGAAGGAAATTGATATAATGAAAATAGAGATATTAGGTACTGGATGTACAAAGTGTACGGCACTTGAAGTTGCAGCAAAACAGGCTATTGCAAAAATTGGTGGATTTCATAGTGTAGAAAAAGTTGACGATATTCAAAAAATTATGGATTATGGAGTTATTAGCACACCTGGTTTCGTTGTTGATGGAGAGGTGAAGAGTAGTGGAAAGCTTTTAAGTGTAGATGAGATAGTCAATATTATCTCATAAACCCTCAAGTAAGACATACCAAAGTCTATCTACCTCTTTATCGCTTAAAAATAGAGTTGACTTATTGATAAAGAGTTCATGTAAAGCATCTTTATTTATACTAAGCGTGTGAGAGCACTCTGGATGTGTTGGAAGATATGCTCTTATAAGTGAGACTTCACCTACTATTTTTTGTGAGCACAAAAAACAACTCATCTCTTTATGAAGTCTTCCCTCATGCTCTAAAAGCTTTACATACGACTCTATAGCTACGCGCTTAGGGTTTTGTTTATTCCACTCTTTTGATGCTTTATCTATAAGAAGGAAATAAAAATCATCTAACTCCTCTGCATCGCGTAGGTGAGCATGAAATAGTGATGTGAAATCTTGCCAAAAACGAAGCAGTTTATTATCATTTATCCACTGAAAACCTATATGAATGACATCTTTTAATCGTAATATAGTAGATTTTTGAGAGCTCTCTTTCTCATAATCTAGTTTAAACCCAATATTTATAGTTCCATGCCTTGCTCCATAAAACCTATAAAGAGTATCTAAGCTATCCTTTGTTATTATTGTGACAATTAAATCTTCATCTTTCACTTTGTTAAGATTTATGATGTAACCTTGCATTTTTCGCTTCTTTTATACACATATTTGAAATTTACTTAAAAATTATTCTCATTATTATACTTTCTTAAACCTTTAAATAGTACAATACATGACTTTATCTCTAAATAGACTAAGTTTCTTTAAAAAGAGATTAAATTTATATAAATTTAGTAACAAATTCACAAATTTTGGAGTGATTATGACAAAACATCATGATTTATTAAGATCATTTAAGGATAACTGTGGTTTTGGTCTTGTTGCCAACATTAAAAACAGAGCATCTCATAAGGTTCTCAACGATGCAGTTACTGCCCTAGAGAGAATGATGCACCGTGGTGCAGTTGCAGCAGATGGAAAAACTGGTGATGGTAGTGGTTTATTGCTTTCTATGCCTGAAGAGTTTATCAGAAAAGAGGCATTGGCAAATAATGTAGAGTTACCTAAGCAGTTTGCTATAGCTTCCATTTTCACGAAAGATATATCTCACTTATCGGTAGTGCAAGAGATTTGTGCAAACAATGACTTGAAAATTGTTTTGCATCGTGATGTGCCAGTTAACACAAATGCACTTGGTGCTCAAGCTTTAGAGTCACTGCCAAATATAGTGCAACTATTTATTGTGCCAAACTCCATTATGGCAACAAATAGATTTGATGCACTTTTGTATTTGAGTCGTAAAGAGAGTGAACACAAATTAAAAGATGATAGAGATTTTTATATCGCTTCAATGTCTTCAAAAGTTCTTTCTTATAAAGGTCTTGTTATGCCTACGCATATTAAAGAATTTTATAAAGATCTTCAAAGTGAAAATTTTAAAATTTCATTTTCACTCTTTCATCAAAGATTTTCAACAAATACTCTTCCTGAATGGAGACTTGCTCAACCTTTCCGTGCAGTTGCACACAATGGCGAAATTAACTCTGTAGAGGGTAATCGTATCAATGTTGAGATAAAATCTGAATCTATCAAGAGCGAAGTGTTTACGGAAGAGGAGATTAGTAGAATCCTTCCTATTTTACAATTAAATTCTTCTGATAGTGCATCTGCAGATAACTTTTTTGAATTTCTTATTGTTAATGGTATGGATTTCTTTAAAGCTGTTCGTGCAGTTATCCCTTCTGCTTGGCAAAATGCCCCACATATGGATCCAGAACTTCGTGCATTTTATGAGTACCATTCTACAGTGTTTGAAGCCTGGGATGGTCCAGCGGCATTTTCTGTAACAGATGGTCGATACATCGGATGTGTTCTTGATAGAAATGGTCTCCGCCCTTCAAAATATATAGTTACTAAAGATAACAACTTGCTTATCGCTAGTGAGTATGGAGTTGTTGATATTCCAGAAGATGAGATAAAAGAAAGAGGTCGTCTTCAATCAGGTGAGATGTTAGGACTTGATTTGAAGTTTGGAAAACTTCTTAAAAATGAGCAGATTAATGATTATTTAAAAAGTTCAAACCCTTATATGAAGTGGTTAAATGAACATATGATTTATCTTCAGGAGCATGTTGAAGTTAACTACTCTACTAAATGTGAATTTGAAAGAGAAAACTTTGTAAAAAGACAAAGATTTTTTAATATCACTCAAGAGGTTGTTGAACAAGTAATTGAACCGATGGTTCTTGACGGTAAAGAAGCAGTTGGTTCTATGGGTGATGATACTCCTCTTGCAGCATTCTCAAACAAGCAAAGAAATTTCACTGATTATTTTAAGCAAAAATTTGCTCAGGTTACAAATCCACCAATAGATCCGATTCGCGAAAAAGTTGTAATGAGTTTAAATACTGGTTTTGGTGAAATTCACAATATGTTAGATGAACTCCCAAGCCATGCTTATCGTCTTAAATCAATAAGTCCAATTATTACATTTGAAAAATTGGAAGTGCTAAAATCATTTGGAGATAAAAGGTCACCTCGTTATCAAGCTTTTTATCATAACAATACATTCTCAACAGCTTATACAGGTTCTCTAAAAGATGCTTTAGATGCTTTGGTGGTTAAAGTTATAGATTCAGTTGAAAAAGAAGGGACAAGAATTATCATCCTTGATGATTTTGAGCTTAGTATTAACAACAAAGTTATCCCAATGGCTATGGTTGTTGGCCGTCTTAATTTTGCATTATTAAAAGCTAAAATTCGTCACCTTGCATCTATAATTTGTATCACTGGTGAAGTTGTTGATTCTCACAGTGCTGCTGTACTTATTGGTTATGGTGCTAGTGCAGTTTACCCTAATCTTCTTTTTGCTACAGTTATTGATAAGATAGAAACATCAAGAATGATGAAGATGGATTGTAGTGAGGGGATAAAATCAGTACATAGTGCACTCAATGCAGGGCTTCTTAAAATTATGTCAAAAATGGGAATAGCGACAATTGCATCTTACCGTAATGCAGGGTTATTTGATGTTCTTGGCCTTAACGATGAGATAGTCAAAGATTGTTTTCTTAGTTCAAACTCAGAGCTTGGTGGTCTTAATTATGAAGATATTGATGAAAAAATATCTTTATACCATAAAGAAGCATTTATAGAAGATGGATTTAAGAAAATCTTTCCATTAAATATTGGTGGTTTTTACAAGTTCTATAGTGGACAAGAGCATCATGACTTTGGTCCTGCTGTTATTCATGCTATCCATACGGTGGCAAATAGTGGCAAAAAAAAGGATTTTGATAGACTGAAAGATTTAGTAAATAAGCGTGGATTAAAATTTATTCGTGACTTTTTTGAGCTAAAATCTGATAGAGTTGCCATAGATATTTCTGAAGTTGAACCAAAAGAGGCAATTTTTAAAAGATTTGCATCTGCTGCAATGAGTCTTGGTTCTATTAGTCCAGAAGCACATGAAACTATTGCAATTGCGATGAATAGAATAGGCGCTCAGTCAAACTCTGGAGAGGGTGGAGAAGATAAAGAGAGATTTGGAACTGAAAGAGTATCTAAAATCAAGCAAGTTGCGTCTGGTCGATTTGGTGTAACTCCAGCTTATTTGAGAAGTGCCGAGGAAGTTCAGATTAAAGTTGCTCAGGGTGCAAAACCGGGTGAAGGTGGTCAACTACCAGGACATAAAGTAACGCCACTTATTGGTAAGCTTCGTCATACGGTTCCAGGTGTTACGCTGATTTCACCTCCACCACATCACGATATCTATTCTATAGAAGATTTATCACAGCTTATTTTTGACATTAAGCAGGTTAATCCTAAGTCAAGAGTAGCTGTTAAGCTTGTTTCAACTATTGGCGTTGGAACAATTGCGGCTGGTGTTGCTAAAGCGTATGCTGATAAAATCATTATCTCTGGTGGTGATGGTGGAACTGGTGCCGCTCCACTTACATCTATCAAGTTTGCGGGTAATCCGTGGGAGATTGGTTTAAGTGAAGCTCACAATGCTCTTAAGGCAAATAATCTTCGCTCTCTTGTTGAAGTTCAAGCCGATGGTGGTCTTAAATCAGGCCTAGATGTTGTAAAAGCTGCGCTTTTAGGTGCTGAATCGTACGCATTTGGTACAGGTGTTCTTACGATTGTTGGTTGTAAAATGCTTCGTATTTGTCATGTCAATAAATGTTCGGTAGGTATTGCAACTCAAAACGATAAACTTCGTGAAGAGTTCTTCAAAGGGCATGTAGATCAGGTTATAAATTATTTTACTCTTTTAGCTGAAGATGTTCGTTCTATTATGGCTGAACTTGGATTTACAACAATGGAAGAGATGATAGGACGCGTTGATATTCTTAAAGTTATTGATGATAAATTTGCACAAAAATTTGATTTTAGCTCTATTCTTCATGAAGAGCATGGTGTAAATACTCATCAACAAAAATTTAACCATCCATTTGACGATAATGCTTTTGAAAAAGATGTTTTAAAAGAAGCGATGATAGCAATCAAACATCCTGAACAGCCTATTAGAATTGTTAGAGATATTAAGAATATTCATAGAAGTTTTGGTGCTTTAATATCTGGTGAAATTGCTCAGTATTATGGTGATGCTGGATTAAAAGCAGATACTATTAAAATCAATCTAACAGGTATTGCTGGTCAAGCTCTTGGGGCTTTCTTGATTAATGGTGTTTCTATATATGTAGATGGTGTGGCAAATGATTACATCGGTAAAGGGATGCATGGCGGTAAAATAATTATCACTTCAAAAAATGAGGGTGAAGAATTTAGTGCTGGTGGTAACACTTGTCTGTATGGTGCAACTGGCGGTAAGCTTTATATTTCAGGAAGTGTTGGTGAAAGATTTGCAGTTCGTAACTCTGGTGCATTAGCTATAGTTGAGGGGTCAGGAGATAATGCTTGTGAATATATGACAGGTGGTATCGTTGTGATTCTTGGTCGCACTGGTATTAACTTTGGTGCAGGTATGACAGGTGGAGTTAGTTTTGTATATGATGCTGATCATAGTTTCGTTGAAAATGTTAACCGTGAGTTAGTTGAAGCGATTAGAATCGATACAGATGAGGGTGCTGATGCTAGACACCTATTGAAAAAATTATTAAAAGATTATGTTGTTGAAACTGAGAGTGTAAAAGCAAAAGAGTTACTTGATAACTTTAGAGTAGAGGTGAGAAATTTCTGGCTAATTCGCCCTAAAAACTTAACTAAACTACCTCTTAACCTAGAGAATGGAGACTAATTATGAGAGAATTTTTAACAACAGAAAGAATCGATCCTGCTAAAAGATTAGTGGTTGAGAGAATAAAAGATTTTGGTGAAATTTATGAGGTATTAGAACGCAGTGATGCTGCTACTCAAAGTGAGAGGTGTATCCAATGTGGTGATCCATTTTGTTTAAATAAATGCCCACTACATAACTATATACCACAATGGTTAAAATCGATTGCTGAGAAAGATTTGGAGTTTGCATTTAAACTCTCAAATGAGCCATCACCATTCCCAGAAGTTATGGGAAGAGTGTGTCCTCATGATAAGTTATGTGAAGGCGACTGTACTTTAAATGATGGTCATGGTGCTATCACAATTGGTTCTATAGAAACTTATATAACAGAAGCTGGTTTTAAAGCTGGTTTTAAGCCAGAGTTTCCAGGTGTGACAACTGATAAAAGTGTTGCAGTTATTGGAAGTGGTCCTGCTGGTCTATCAGTTGCTACTTATCTTTTACGCTCTGGAATAGCAGTAACAATGTATGAAAGAAGTGATAGAGCAGGTGGACTTTTAACATATGGAATTCCAAGTTTTAAGCTAGATAAAAAGATAGTAGAGCGTCGCGTGAAATTACTTAAAGAAGCTGGTCTTAAACTTGTACTCGACTGTGAAGTTGGTAAAGATATAGCTTTTGAAGAGATTGCAAATACTCATGATGCTATGTTTATCGGTGTTGGAGCGACTAAAGCAAAAAGAGCTTCACTTGTTGGTGAGAATGCTCCAAATGTTTATGATGCTATGGATTATTTAACCGCAATGCAGAGAAAAAACTTTAAATTATCATATGATAAAAAATTTGACTTTAAAGACTTAAATGTTGTAGTAATCGGTGGTGGTGATACTGCTATGGATTGTCTAAGAACTGCAAAAAGAGAAGAAGCTAAAAGTGTAAATTGTTTGTACCGCAGAGATGCACACAATATGCCAGGAAGTAAAAAAGAGTACAAAAATGCTATGGAAGAGGGTGTTGATTTTACTTTCTTTGCATCTCCAAAAGAGATAGTACAAGATGAAAGTGGCAATGCTATTGCTGTTGAGATTGTAAAAACAACTCTTGGTGCTAAGGATGAAAGCGGTCGTCAAAGAATGGAAGAAGTCAAAGGTAGTGAAACAAGAGTGAATGCTGATGTTATCATTATGTCTTTAGGTTTTGACCCTGAAGTACCATCATTTTTAGCAGAAAATGGAATAGAAACAAATGCTTGGGGTGGAGTTGTTATAAATGAGGAGACCCATGAAACAACTACTTCAGGCATTTATGCTGGTGGTGATTGTTTTAGAGGTGCTGATTTAGTTGTAACAGCTACATATGATGGTCGTGAAGCGGCTAGAAGTATTGCAAAAGCTTTATTAAAATAAATTTTTTTACAAAAGAGTAAAGAGAAAAACTCTCTCTACTCTAGTGGTTCGTCTGCTGTTTTTTTTTCATTTTATCTTACTCCTGTAGATAACTTTTCCCATAGAGGATTATCACACATCCTATTTTAAAAGATAATTGTTTTCTACTGATAATATATATCATACAATTAGTTATGTTTTAAATCTATTTAGTTTTGTTTATTGTCTTGTTTTAGATAAAATTTCGAAATTTTTTTAAGGTATTGAGATGATTGTACATATTGTAATGTTCAAATTTAAAGATGAAAACAAAGCTTTAAATATGGCAAAAGTTCAAAATAAACTGATTAAGCTTGAGAGTAAAATTGATGGCTTAAGATCGATGGAAGTTGGGATTAATTTCAATGAATCTGATAGAGCATTTGATTTATCTTTATATAGCACCTTTGAAACTCAAGCAGATTTAAAAGATTATGCAGTGCATGAAGAACATCTCAATGTTGTTAGCTTTATAAAAGAGGTAGCTACTGAAACTAAAGTTGTTGATTACATTTTAGAGTAGTTTATTTGATATATTCAAGAACTAGATTCCAGGTCAATCCTGGAATGAGAATAGTTTTTATAAAAATTTAGAGTATAAAGTTAAATAGATAACCGACACCAATTATCCCTATCCCTACAATCCCAAAAAATAGAGCAATGAGTTTTACATCTATAATTCGCTTAAGTATCATAGCCTCAGGAAGACTGAGAGCCGTCACAGCCATCATAAATGCAAGTGCTGTCCCAAGTAACATCCCCTTATCAACAAGTACTTCTACTAAAGGCATCACTCCCGCAGCATTACTATACATTGGTATCCCCATCAAAACTGCGAGTAAAACTGCAAAAGGGTTATCCGCACCAGTATATGTAGCTATAAAATCTGCTGGAATATAACCATGAATAATTGCTCCAATCCCTACACCTATAAGTACATAGATATAGATTTTTTTGAATATATCAACCGTATAATCAGAAGCCTCTTTTACTCGCTCTTTAAATGTAAGTTTTATCTTCACCTCGTCCAACTCTCCATCCATAGGTGTAACATCAAGTAAAATGTATTTCTCCATCTTCATCCGACCAATTAAATATCCGCCAAGTATGGAAACAAGTAAGCCACATCCAATATATATGGCTGTAATTTTCCAGCCAAATATCCCAAAGAGAAGGGCTATGGCTATCTCGTTGTTTAAAGGGGAACTGATAAGAAAGGAGAAGGTTACACCAAGAGGTATTCGTGCTTGGATGAAGCCTAAGAACAGAGGTATGGCACTGCAACTGCAAAATGGTGTTATGATACCAAAAAGTGAGGCTAGAACATTACCGAAGAATGGTGGTTTATCTTGCAGGTAAGCTCTTACATATTCGGTATTGAAATGTGTTCTTAAATACGATACGACAAAGATAATAGTTATAAGTAAAAACCAGATTTTAATCGTGTCATAGATAAAAAAGTTAATTGCCTCACCCAAATGACCCTGCATATTAAAAACATCATATATGAGATAATCTACACTCTCTTTCCACATTATTTTGACTCCATTACTTACTTATGTTTATTTATTATTTTTTCTTTTATACATATCAATAAAGTCTTTTATTATTAATCCGATACAGACAAACCATAATCCATCAAGTATAAAATTTTGATTTAAACCATTTAGATATAGATATGGAAAACCTATAAAATAAGGCCATTTTAAAAAATAAAAAAAGAGTATAGCACTTCCAAATAAATCTTTCATAATTTTAGTACTTTCATGTTACTTGTTTCATCTATGAGAAGTTTTCCCTCGCTGTTAGTATTTTACATCTGTTATTTTTGACTCAGGACTTACACTTTACTTGCATAGGTATTAAAAAATTATAAAAAACCTTATTTAAACTCTACACCCTCATATCTATCATATAACCACTCTGCAACAGCTTGCTTTTCATCTTCACTTATCTTCACAGCTGGCATAGTGCCAAATCTCTCTAGTGCAGCAGAATGGCACATACTGTTTTGTAAGTTTGGATTTTGAATATAGTCTTTTACAAATAAAACAAATAGATAGCGGTGCACATCGTCGTCATCATCTTTAATAATTATATTTTCACGCAAGCGGTCTGAAACTTCAAGCATAGGTGGGGCTTTAAGAGTTTTAAACTGTTTAACAACTTCACTTTTTGCCATCATCTCAACATGGCATGACATACAGTTCTTTTTATATACTTCATACCCATTAGCACTAAATAAAGTAGATGCAAGAAGAATTGAACTTAAAATTATTTTTTTCATATCTATCCTTAATTCCAAAATTTATAACCGATTATATCCAAAATCACAATTAAACAACCATTTAGTAAATCAAAGATAGCGATAAAATGTATAATTTTAGTCACTTAACTGATATAATAACTATATCATATGATATAGTTATTATATCAGTTGTTTACAAAAAATCTCTTTATTAAATTTTTATGTGTTTTAAAAGTCTTTTTTTACTAAAAAAGCCTCCTTATTGGATGTTTGGCTATTTTGGAACCATTTTTATTAGTTTTGACTCAGGACTTAAGTGGTTGCATCATAAAAAAAGAAGACCAGACCAATTTTTAACAGCAGTTAGAAAAGATAGAAGAAGATGATAATATATGTAAGAATTGCAAATTGACATATTTTTTATTAAATCAAAGATATGTTATACTTATTTAGACAAACATAGGGGTACAGTTATGGGGGTACAGTTATGCAAATATCACTAGATATTCAAGATGATGTATATAAAAAGTTAGTAAATGCTGGTGTAGATATGCAATCAAAATTCAATGAATACCTTACAACTCTTAGCAATAAAAAAGATACTTATAGCAACTCCCAACAGTTCCAAGATGATAAAAAATACTTTCACGATACATTAAAAGATATTGAAAGTGGCAAAGCTAGACTTGTATCACATAACGAAGTATGGGAAGAGATAGAAAAACATACGAGTAGCCATTAGTGCAAATCATTTATGAAGAAAACTTCATTAACTCCTTTAATGCAATATGGGACTATATCTCACTTGATAGTAAAAAACAAGCTAACAATTTTAAAAGTAATATAAAAAAAGTTATTGAAGATATGCCTTATAAATGTAGAAAATCAATCTACTTTGAAGATGATAATATACGAGATTTAATATTCAAGGGTTATACAGTTGTTTATAAAGTTGATAAAGCTCAGAAAACAATAATCATTATAGGAATTAAAAAGTATCAAAATGAATTGTAGTCACTTTGATTTTCAGATAACGATATCAGGATAGATAGAGACTCTGAAACTATTTACACAACCTCTAAACTCCCAACATTAGTAAACCACTACTGGTGTTTTATACTCAATAGCTGAGTGTAATCTATTGGAATTGTAAGAATTGATATATCTTTCAATAGCTTTTTTGTATAATCTTGCAACAAGGAGTTTTATGGCTAGAACTATAACCTTACTAGGTGCTATTTCCATAGGTGTTGGTGGGATGGTTGGCGGTGGTATATTTGCCGTTTTAGGAGAAGCTGTTTCTCTAGCACATAGTGCAACAACATTTGCATTTTTAATTGCAGGTATTGTTGCACTACTTACATCTTATTCCTATGCAAAACTATCAGTAGCCTTTCAAAGCAGTGGAGGAACTGTCACTTTTATAGATGAAGCTTTTTCACACAATCTTTTATCTGGTTCTATAAATCTTATGCTTTGGCTTAGCTATCTTATCACCATATCTTTATATGCAGTAGCTTTTGCCTCTTATGCTGAGACTTTTTTTTCAAATCAAAATCAATTTTTAAAACATTTATTAATCTCAATTGCCATAGTTTTACCAGCACTGATTAATTTAGTTAGTGCATCTTTTGTTAGTAAGTCTGAGACCATTATTGTTTTTACTAAAGTAATTCTTCTTGTTATTATAATTGTTAGCGGTGCTTTTTATGTTGACACTACAAGACTAGAAATACCATCAACAATTTCCATAAGTTCTGTAGTTGTAGCTGGTATGATAATCTTTGTCGCTTATGAAGGGTTTGAGCTAATCGCAAATGCAGCTTCAGAGATAAAAAATCCAAATAAAAATTTACCCCGTGCTTTTTACATATCTGTAATATCTGTCGTAATCTTATATATCCTAATAGCACTCATCAGTGTTGGAACAGTCGATGAAGCACAACTCTTAGAAGCAAAAGATTATGCTCTAGCAATTGCAGCAAAACCAGCACTTGGTCAAATAGGGTTTACTATAGTATCTATTGCAGCACTTTTAGCAACTTTTTCAGCTATAAATGCTACCATTTATGGAAACGCAAGACTTGGATACATCATAGCATCTGAGGGTGAACTTCCAAAACTATTAACAAAAGAGAAGCAAGACATTCCATTTATAGGGATTGTTGCTATCCTTTTTCTTAGCTTGTTACTTGCAAACAGTATAAATTTAAATGAAATTGCCATCATTGGAAGTGCAAGTTTTTTACTAATATTTTTCATAGTAAATCTAAGTGCATATAAATTAAAAAAAAAGATAAATGCAGATAAATATATACTAATCGCATCTACATCTTCTACTTTTTTTGCACTTATTACACTTTTATATCACACATACACATCTAACCCAAAAGCTATAATAATATTTCTACTTTTTATAATTGTATCTATATGTTTTGAATTTATATATGGTAGATTAATTAGAAGGCATATATTTAATCGTAAATATCTACAATAATTGTTTTTTAATTTTCTGAATACTTATTAAACATAGCTATTCAGTCTTTTGTTATCATATTTTTTGTATAATCCAGACAATTTTAACAAGGAATTATTTGCCATGAGTTTTTTAAAAGAGTACGATAGTGAGATTTACGATTTATGTGAAAAAGAGTTAGAACGCCAAACAGACCACTTAGAGATGATTGCATCTGAGAACTTTACACTTCCAGCAGTTATGGAGGCTATGGGTTCAGTGTTTACAAACAAATATGCTGAGGGTTATCCTGGAAAGCGTTATTATGGTGGTTGTGAGTATGCTGATGGTGTTGAGCAGTTAGCAATAGATAGAGCTTGTGAGCTTTTTGGATGTAAATTTGCAAATGTTCAACCACACTCAGGTTCTCAAGCTAACGGTGCTGTTTATGCTGGTTTACTTAAAGCTGGTGATAAACTTCTTGGTATGGATTTAAGCCACGGTGGTCACTTGACACATGGTTCAAAGCCATCTTTTTCTGGTAAAAATTATCACTCTTTTACTTATGGTGTTGAACTTGATGGTCGTATAAACTATGAAAGAGTTATGGATATTGCTCAGATAGTACAACCAAAAATTATTGTATGTGGTGCTTCTGCTTACGCTCGTGAGATTGACTTTAAAAAATTTCGTGAAATTGCTGATGCTGTTGGCGCAATTTTATTTGCTGATATCGCACACATTGCTGGTTTAGTTGCAGCTGGTGAACATCCTAGCCCATTCCCTTATGCTGATGTTGTAACAACTACAACCCATAAAACTCTTGCAGGACCTCGTGGTGGTCTTATTCTTACAAATGATGAAGATATTGCTAAGAAAATGAACTCTGCAATCTTCCCAGCACTTCAAGGTGGTCCACTTGTTCATGTTATCGCTGCAAAAGCTGTGGGTTTTAAATACAACCTTTCCCCTGAATGGAAAGAGTATGCAAAGCAAGTAAAAGCAAATGCTAAGGTTCTTGGTGAAGTATTAGTTAAGCGTGGATATGATGTAGTTTCTGGCGGAACAGATAACCACCTAATTCTAGTATCTTTTGTAGGAAAAGAGATTTCTGGTAAAGATGCAGATGCTGCTCTTGGAAATGCAGGTATCACTATCAACAAAAACACCGTTCCAGGTGAAACAAGAAGCCCTTTTGTAACTTCAGGGATCCGAGTTGGTTCCCCTGCCCTTACAAGCCGAGGTATGAAAGAAAAAGAGTTTGAACTTATTGGCAACAAAATGGCAGATGTTCTTGATGATATAAACAATACTGAACTACAAGCAAATATCAAAGAGGAATTAAAAGCTTTAGCTCAAAATTTTGTAATTTATAATCAATCAACTTATTAAGGTGAAAAAATGACTGCAATGGATTTAAAACTTATTAAAATAGTGAGTGACCATTACTGGATTAAAAGAGATACAGTAGTAAACAAGCTAACATTTAAAGGTCGTACTTTTTATAATAAATTTGAAAAAATAGATGCTCCTTTAACGCAGTCGCTTATAAACCAGCATATTAAGGGTGACATAACTATTGCTCATTCAATTGTGAACAAACATACAAAAGTTGAAAATATAGTTATAGACTATAATGGTAGAGATCCCGAAAGGTTTTACCATAAAGCACAACTTCTTCTTCGTGAAGAGGGCTACATAAATTTTACAGCTTATAAGACAAAAACAGAGGGTCATCTTCATGTTTACATCCATAAAGGTCACACAACCTTACAAGAGGCTATACAGCTAGGAAAGATGCTTTCCATGAAACTAGCAGCAAAGCAACCTAAACAATGGAGAATGTTTCCAAATAACGATATGCCTGATGAGTATAATATTTTAACTTTGCCATATGCTGTTTATGCTAAAGAGCGTGGAGCTTCTTGGTCAAAGCACATGTGAGAAGCGTAAAAAAACGCCAACTGCTTGGCGTTTTTAGCTTCGAATCAAGGTCGAAGTACAAAGTACCGACCGCGAAGCAAAAGCTCAAAGCGAATGTGAATATTTTTTTAGCTATGATAAAGCAAATAAAGTTTTGGAGATAACAATTATGGAAGAAAAAAACGAACTTAATGATATCATTTTAAATAAAGGTGATGGAGCAAGCGCTAATAAAAAAATCTTACTAGCAGTTGGAACACTTGGTATTATTTTAATAGTAGTTGTTTTATTAATGAATACTCTTACATCTAGTGGAACAAACAATTTACCTCAAGCAGTTTTACCCCCAGAACCTACATCACGAGTAGTTTCACAAATTGAAAATGAGCCTCTTTTTGAAGAGGTTAATGTTATTCAAGAAGAGGCTGAGACGAACAATAACCTAGATAAAATCGCTCAAAGACTCAAGCAAGAAAGTATAGAAACTAAAAAATCTTCACAAGAAACTAAAAAAGTTGAGAAGCAAGTGCAACAAACTAAGGCAGTTCAAGCAGTAGCTACTCAAAAATCAGAGCTACCAAAACAGAAGACTGCTGTAGCAAAAGCTTACTATATCCAAGTTGGTTCTTTTTCAAAATATCAACCAAACAAAAAGTTTTTAAAGTCTATCACTGATAGAGGGTTTACATATAAATACCATAAGGTAGTCAAAAACGCTAAAACACTCAACAAAGTTTTAGTTGGACCCTTCAACAATGAAAGAGAAGCAAGAGACGCTTTAAGAGAGATAAGAAGCAGTGTTGAAGCTGGTGCCTTTTTAGTTAAAATATAAATTATTCATAAGGTTTTCGTTTGATATACTCTAAACAATTTTTTCTCGATCAGTTAGCACCTATTGCCGTTTACTCTAAGCTCAAAACCCTCTTCCATAATGAGATAACTTACCTTTTTGAGAGTGCTGGACAATCAGAGGGTAACTATAGCTTTATCTGTATCGGTGCTCGTGAGAGACTTCAATACATAAATAATCAAACTATATATACAGATGCCAATGGTGTCAAACATACACAAGAAGAAAATCCTTTTACTTTTTTAAAACACTACTACAAAAATATCGACACTTCCATATATAAAGAGGCCACAAAAAAATTAAAAGTTGGTTATGTTGATGGCTTTATTGGCTATATAGGCTATGACATGGTGAAAGTATTTGAACCAAAACTTGGCTCTAGTATGGATAAATTAGTAGATGAATTAAATACTCCTGATTTAGATTTAATTCTTCCTAAAATGATTTTAGTGTATTCACATAAAAATCACCAAATAACTCTTATATCTACACTCAGAAAATATGAAGATAAATTTGTGTCTATTCATGATGAGTTAAAAGGCTCATATACATACCAACATAGAGTCCACAACATTGGTAAGGATAAAGGAAGTTTTGCACATTCTAAGGAAAAATTTTTCAAAATGATAGATGACTCTAAAGAGATGATAAAAAGTGGTGATGTTTTCCAGATTCTTATGACAAATCGTTTTACTCGAAATATCAAAGTTGACCCTTTTAGTTTTTATCGTATCTTAAGAACGAAAAATCCTTCACCATATATGTTTCTAATGGAATATGAAGACTTTAACATCGTTGGCTCTTCACCAGAAGTTATGGTGAGACTAGAAGATGGTAAACTTCTGCTTCGCCCCATAGCAGGAACTCGTAAGCGTGGTGCCACTAGACAAAGAGATAAAGAACTTGAAGAGGAACTTTTAGCAGACCCAAAAGAGTTAGCTGAACATCTTATGCTTATAGATTTAGGTCGTAATGATGTTGGACGAGTCGCGAAAACGGGAACAGTAAAAGTAGAAGATATGATGCATATTGAAAGATTCTCCCATGTAATGCATATAGTCTCAGATGTTACGGCAACACTTGATGAAAAACATGATATGTTTGACCTTTTTATGGCAACTTTTACAGCAGGAACTATGACAGGTGCTCCAAAAATTAGAGCTATGGAGCTAATAGCAGAGTACGAGGGTTTAAAAAGAGGTTTTTACAGTGGAAGTATAGGTTACTTTGGTTTTGATGGTAATATGGACAGTGCTATCACCATTAGAACTGCCATGGTTAAAGAGGACAAGGTTGTCCTTCAAGCTGGTGCAGGGATAGTTGCAGACTCTGTAAATGAGCTTGAGTATTTAGAAGTTGAAAACAAACTTGGTGCGCTAATACACTCTCTTGAAGACTTAGATAAAGATGGAACTAAATAGTGAAACTGTTTTCAATCTTTGGAAACCCTGTAGCACACTCTCGCTCTCCACTTATGCACAATAGTGTGTTTAAAAACTTAAACTACAAAGCTTGTTATACAAGAACTCACTTAGAAGATGGTAAAAAACTCAAAGAGACTTTTTTCTCACTTGGTCTTAGCGGAGCAAATGTCACAGTTCCTCATAAAGAAGATGCTTACAATGCTTGTGATGAAGTAAGAGGTTTTGCAAAAAAAGTGGGTGTGGTAAATACTCTTATAAATGAAAATGGAAAACTTATAGGCTATAACACAGACGCTGATGGTTTTATGTATGCCATAGAGGTATTTGGTAAAACTCAAAATGTTCTTATCCTTGGTGCTGGTGGCACTGCAAAAGCCCTAGCTTCGAGATTTATGCAAGATGGTATAAAAGTTACTATTTTAAATCGAAGTGAAGGAAGACTCGCTTACTTTAAAGAGCTTGGATGCGAATATTCAACTTGGGATGGCTATAAAACTTCAAAATATGACCTCATTGTAAACACTACAAGTGCTGGACTTAAAGATGAAGAGCTCCCTGCTCCAAAAAAAATCATAGAAGATATACTCGCTAACACCTCACATGTAGCAGATGTGATTTATGGGAAAATCACACCCTTTTTACAATTGGCAAATGAAAACAACATCACTTTTAAAGATGGATCAGATATGCTACTCGGGCAAGGAGTACTTGCGAACGAGCTTTTTACTAACGGTGAACTAGAACTTGAAGATATACAAAAATATATGCAAAGAAGTTTTGAGCTTTAAACTTTTTTATAGAACAAACTTAGTAGAGCTGGAAGTAGTACCAAATCAAGCAAAAGTGCTAAATTTAAAGCTATTACTGTAACTATCGCAAAATTGACATTAGGCATAAAACTACTCACTCCAAAAATAGCAAATGTAAATGACAATATAAAAGTAGTGAGTATCATCGCGTTTCCACTATGGCTTATTATGTAATCTATAGTATCTTCAAAACTTTTTGTTTGTATCGCGTCAAAATACTTTGAGAAAAAGTGGATGGTATCATCTACGGCAATGCCTAAAATGACAGCAGCAGAGATGGCTACACCTATATCAATATGTATCCCTATATATCCCATAACTCCTGCTACTAAAACTATGGGAGCAATATTTGGCAATATAAATATCCATAACATTTTTATATTTCTAAAGATTAAAAACATAACTATGGCTACTACGATAAGGGTGATGCTGATGGATGTTATAAGGGTATCGGTTACACTTGATTGCATATACGCAAAAATGGCTGTTTGACCTTGAACATCCGCACTATAGTTACTATTTTCATCCCACCAAGTTTTTATCCATGCAATCATCTCTAAATCTTTTGAAGCATCTACTAAGTCAATATTTATGGAGAGTCTTAAAAACTGTTCTGTTGTATTTACCTTATCATTTATCTCCATCCCCTGAGGAAGACTCATGGAGTAAAGAAGTAAGTATTGTGCTACTAAATCTTGCTCTTTTGGAATAATGTTTGGTGAAGAGGGGTTAAGCACTTTTTGCATACGAACTATAATATCTTTAAGCGAATGAGTAAATCTAACATTATTATATTTAGCTTTAAACACCTCTTCAAACTCTACTATTTTTTTTAAAAATAGTGGATTCTTAATCCCATCTTCCTCTTTAGAATCAAGGATTATTTCATACACCATAGAACCAGTTAGATTTTTCTCTATAAAATTGCTTCCACTCCTCACTACTGTATCATCTGAGAAATACTTTATGCTATTTGAATCTACTTTCACATAGTTTAAACCATACCCAAGAACGACAAATAAAAGCATAAATATGCCTACAATTTTTTTGTCATTTTTCACAATAAATACCCCATACCCTTTTGTATTTAAAAGATTAAAAAATTTTATGGGTTTCACCTTATAGTCATCATTTATGGTGAGTAAAATTGCAGGTGCAATGCTTATGCTAAAGAAAAAAGCGATGAATGCCCCTGTGGTAATAGCTACCCCTAGAGTTGAGATAGGCTCGATTTCACTAATGCCAAGTGAAGCAAATCCAATGGCTGTAGTAAAAGATGTCAAGCCTATTGGCAAAATATTTTTCCTCAAAGCTATGGCTACCGCTTGTATATTTGGCATCCCCTTCATCTTGTAATATATCCAAGCAAGATAAAGGTGCATAGCATCCGCTATAGCGATGGCAGTCACAAAGGATGGGATGTTTACTGTAAAATTGTTGAGTTTATATCCAAGTAACATCTGGATGCTTACAACACTTAAAAATGTAAGAACTATAACAACTGAGGGAACCAAAACTCCTATAACACTTCTAAATATTAAAAATAAAAACGAAACGACAACCACAACAGCTAAAGGCATTAAAACAAGAGCATCTGATTGTGATATGCTAACGAGAGAGGCTGTAATAGCTGGAATTCCAGTTATGTAAAACTTATATCCACTACTGAGCTGAGTTAGAGTTATTATCTCTTGTAGCCTCTGCATAACATAGATGTTAACCTCTTCATCCGCGCCCGTTACATTTGAGAGTTTTACGGCTAACATTGTTGTTCGTCCATCTTCTGAGATAAGCTGGTTTAGTATAAGCTCATCTTTGAGAGCCAAAAGTTTTTTCCTTTGTATATTTGTTATATCTCTTATAAAATCTTCTATAATTATCTCATCATCTTCGGTGCTAATATACTGATAAGAACTTAGACTATCAACTCTACTCACTCCATCTATTTTATTAAACTCTTCACTAAGATATAAAACTGTTTCTATCGCTTTTGGAGTAAAAATACCTTTCTCATCTTTAAAAGCAACTATAAAAGTATCGTCTCCACTAAAAGTGGTTCTAAAGTCATCATAATCTTTTATAATTTTCGAGTCTTTATCAAACCAAATACGATAACTTCCCTCATATGCTAAATCTTTTAAAGATATAGACAGCAAAGCCACCATAAGAGTTAAAAGTATTATTATTTTATATTTTTGTTTATCTAAAAAGTTTATATAAGCATCCATAAAAAAAACCTTGAATTATTTTAAAGTAAGCAATGTTAACATAAGAAATCTTAAATGTAAACACTGTTTACTTTATATTTTATGATAAAATAAATTTATGATTAAAAATGAATACCATCATGGAAACCTCAAAGAAGAGTTTTTAAAAATTGCTTTTAATTTTATAGCAAAAGAAGATATTGATAAACTAACTCTAAAAGTTCTATCGGATGCTACAGGAACATCACGCTCAGCAATATATAAGCACTTTAAATCAAAAGATGCTTTGATAGAGAAGATAATAGAAGATGGTTTCGAGCAGTTTGATAACAGCACCTCCCCTATTCTAAAAGATAAAGATAAACCACTCATTGATAGATTTTATTTTACAGGTAAAGAGTACATAAAATTTGCAAAAGAAAACCCAAACCTTTACAGACTTTTATTTGGCAAAAAATATGCTTATATCAGAGAAAAAATTATTAGCATCCAAGATGAGGACTGTAGTGGATTTGGAGCGTTAAAATTAGCTATACAAGAGGGTCAAGAAAGCGGTATCTTAAAAAATGATGACAGCTATAAACAGGCTATCATTATCTGGTCATCACTTCATGGTCTATCCTCTTTAATTATTGACGGTTTTATGGATGTTGCAGAGTTATATGAAAAGCTTTATGATGATATGTTTAAGACATTGTTAGCTGGGATTATTGCAAATAAAGTAAAACTTTTATCGAGTTTGCCATTTGGGGATAAACTGCTAAAAGTAAAGTAAAATGAACTTTCTTTATCAGCCCATAGGGTACATAA
The DNA here is from genome assembly GCA_026988315.1 of Sulfurimonas sp. GTDB lineage: Bacteria > Campylobacterota > Campylobacteria > Campylobacterales > Sulfurimonadaceae > Sulfurimonas. The sequence goes on from JALSLJ010000086.1 coordinate 21,255, forward strand.
TATCTTCTTGAACACTCCTTAACTCTGCCATTGTTTCATCACTAAGAACTAAGTCTATTGCTGCAAAAGATTCGTCCAACTGTTTGGCTGTTCTCGCACCGATAATGGTTGAGGCTACAAAATCAAACTGTTTGGAATACGCTACAGCCAAAGTAACAGGTGAAATTTCAAGTTTTTTTGCTATCTCCATATATTTTGCAGTTGTAGCTAATGTCTTCTCATTTACAAACCTAAAACTTTGAGCCAACCCTCTTGTGTCCCCGCTTTTTACATACTCTGAAAATCTTGCATCTTCTGGTTGAAACTTTCCATTGTACTTTCCACTTAAAACTCCGCCCGCTATCGGAGAATACGGTAAAAGTGAAATTTGTTCCTCTTTACATACCTGAGCGAGTTCATCTAAAAATCTCGGATGGTTTAAAGAAAAATTGTTTTGAATAGACTCAAACCTAGTGATACCTAACCTCTTAGATGTCTCATTTGCTTTTGTGAGTCCATATGCTGTATCATTGGATGTTCCAAGATACCTTACTTTTCCCTCTTGAACCAACTCATCAAAAGCTTTTAACGACTCTTCAATCGGTACTATTGTATCAGGCCAATGCATCTGATAGAGGTCAATATAATCGGTTCCAAGTCGCCTTAAACTCCCCTCAACAGCTCTTTTTATATGAAAACTATCAATAGCTGTCATCCCATTACGAATAGGTGGTACAAACCAACCACTCGCCGCTCCTGCTACTTTTGAAGCTATGATAAGATTTTCTCTATTTTTACCCTTTAACCATCTACCAATTATACTCTCCGTCTCACCAGAGTAAACCTCTTTTGGAGGAACTGGATAAAGCTCGGCTGTATCGAAAAAGTTAATCCCAAAGTCAAGTGATTTATCCATGATTTTAAAGGATTCTTTCTCATCACTCCAAGAACCAAAACTCATTGTTCCTAAACAAATCGGAGTCACTCTAAGCCCTGTTTTTCCTATGTATCTGTATTGCATTTTTTTCCTTAAAACTTCTAAAATATTTTCTTGTATGTATGACAATATGGCTGTTTATTATGCTTTTCATAATAATCTTGATGATACTCTTCAGCCTTATAAAACTGAACTTTTTCACGCAAAGTTGTAGCCACATCAAAACCTTTTGATTCTAATATTTTAAACAAGTTTTGAACTATTTTTTTCTCTTTTTCATTCGAAGTAAAGATTGCGGATAAATATTGAGCTCCAATATCTGGACCTTGACCATTTTTTTGAGTAGGGTCATGTATCTCAAAAAACAGTTTTGCCAAAGTCTCATAATCAACAATATTTGAATCATATACAACTTCTACAACCTCTAAATGTCCTGTATTACCTTTAGTTACATCCCTATAAGATGGATTTTCTAGCTTTCCACCCATATATCCTGACTCAACCGACTTCACACCATCAAGCTTTTCTAGGTGATACTCCACACCCCAAAAACATCCACCTGCAAAATAAGCTTTTTTATACTGCTCAACCTTATCTGATTCAAAATTTAAAGAGATAGAGTTTACACAATGACGGATATTTTTACTTGTAAAACCCTCGCCCTCAAAAACATGACCTAGGTGTGCATCACATCTAGCACAAACTATCTCAATTCTTCTTCCATCAGCATCTTTAACTCTCTTTATCGCACCCTCTATCTCATCATCAAAACTAGGCCAACCACATCCACTATCAAACTTAGAACTTGATTTATACAGTGGAGCATCACATAGCTTACAAGTATAAGTACCACTCTCTTTGTGCTTATAAAATTTTCCGCTAAACGGTCTTTCAGTTCCTTTATCTTTTATAACTCTCACCTCTTCTTGTGTTAGAGCATTTAGTGGAAATGGCTTGAGATTTTCATAGTTGATTGCACTAGCTTTTAAACTTATAAGAAGTATCGATACATATATAATTATTTTTGTCATTATTTTCCTTAAAAATTTATTTTAGCTCAAACTTCGTTTATTATCCATAAACTTTTTTATCTCAACAACAAAAACTTTGAAGAGCATCCATAATTCGTAGTTTTTATTCACAATACTCCATTAACCTCATCCTCTTTAACACCAATAGGCGGTTTTTTATTACTCTGCCAAAGTGCTTCATTTGGTTTTGGACAGGCTCTGACACACTCAGAGCAATAGATGCAAAGATATGGATTATAGTGGTATTTTAAGCCCTTCTTGTTTTTCTCATTGTTTGGTGGATTTTCAACAGATACAAACAGTATTGCCCCTGGAGGACAGGCTTTTTCACATTTTAAACAGTAAATGCACTCCTCTTGCTCATACTCGATTAGCCCTCTAAAATCTTTATCTTTTTCTATGGGTGTAGCAGGATATTTTATTGTCTGTGGCTTCTTAAAAAGGTTTGTAAATGCTTTGAAAAATGAGTTAAACATATCCTCTTCCTATTTTGCCGTACATGCAAGACAAGGGTCAAATGAGGCAAGTATTGCTGGTGCATCCGCATAGTTCTCACCTACAAATATATGTGAAAATGCAGGGATGGAAGAAAATGTGGGAGTTTTTATACGCACTCTCTCTAACATAGACTTGCCGCCCCCTTTTATGTAGTACATCAACTCACCTCTAGGAGCTTCTAGTCTTACAAGCACCTCCCCTTTTGGTTTCCCCTTTAGTTTTGTAAATATATCACCCTCAGGAAGTCCCTCAAGTGTATTGTTGCACATCTCAAGAGAGTTTAGTATCTCATTTAAACGCACTAAGTTTCTTGCGTTTATATCACCATCTGTATGGGTCTGCATAACAAATCCAAGCTCAAAAAACGGCAAATAATCTATCTCATTTCGTACATCTATGTTTAGTCCCGATGCACGAGCCAGAGGTCCTATAGCATTAAACCTATACGCTTCATCTAAACTCAAAGCACCTACTCCTTGAAACTTTAGTGACAAACTCCAGTTATTTGTAAACACATCTATATATCCGAGAACTTTTTGCTTTACTATCTCAAGCTTTATTATTATCTCTTTAGCTCTACTAGCATCCAAATCTCTATTTACTCCACCTATAGATATAAAATCAAACTGCACCCTATTTCCAGTTAGAAGCTCTTGAATCTCCATAATAATCTCTCTATCACCCATAATTCGCATAAACATAGCTTCAAAACCTGCATTTTCACAAGTATGCGAAAGACACAGCATATGGGAGTGGATTCTATCGAGTTCTAAAAGAAGTATGCGAAGATATTTTGCCTTTTGTGTTATCTCACCACCTAGAAGTTTCTCTATCCCTGCGGTATAAGTAAGAGAGTGTGTAATTGCACAAAGACCGCAAATCCTTGCAACTACATAACCAATACCATCAAACTTAAACTTAGTCGTACAAGCGTGCTCTATTCCTCGATGAACAAAGCCAACATCCGAGTCAACACCGATGATTTTTTCATTTTCACATTCAAACTTGAAGCGTACTGGTTCTAAGAGTGAGATGTGTTGTGAACCCAAAGGGATATCTATAGTTTTTTTCACATCTTCTCTCTTAAATCAATTAAAAATTCTAACTCTCGTTTTAGCTCTATTTTTTTTTCTTTATTATCGGAAGTTTTTATCTTCTCTTTCATGGATACTATTTTTTTTTCTAAAGAGTTTATGAGCTTTTTTCTTTGCTTATCATTTGTGGCTTGTTCCTCTTCATCCAACTTAAAAAACTTTTCTACCTTTTTAAATAATTTCTCAATCTTCATTACTCCTCTCCTAGTTCTCGAATTTCTTTATCTTCTATCCATAAAATAGTCGATGCGTTTATAAGTTTTTGCACAATGCTATAAGCATATGCACTGTCATTGATAAGCGATGTTGTCATCTTAGACTCTATCTTATTTTCTCTAATCAACTTATCAACTCTTGTATTTCCAATAAGGTCTAACTTATTAAAATCATCTTGAAGCACTTTTATCTTTGCAAAAATTTCAAAGTCATCATCGCTATTTCTTAAAGTATGGATGCCATCTAATGTTTTTGCAATACCTTCTCTTAAAAAATTATATTCATTCCTAATATACTCATTTTTACTCTTCATAAATCTATTTATATTTTTTTGCAACTCTTTAACATCTTTAATGGTCTCAACTATATCTCTACACGCAATTTTTAAAGCGTATATTTTTGTCTGTTCTTCAACACTCATTTTTTCTTGAGAGATGGTTGCATAATTTATAATATCGCCGTACAAAACTTTAATCTTTTGTTTATAAAACTGATCTATGTTTGTATCTATCTGTTTTACTGAGGACTCTATAACCTTACTTATCTCATCTCCCTTGCCAATATAGGTGTGTCTATGCAGGGATAAAGCATGAGAAAGAATCTCTGTAGCATTATCATACAGATGAATTATCTCTTTTCTTAGAGCTGCTATGGCTGCTTCTGGAACTTCTGCAACAACCTTATCTAAGTACCTTGCTCGAGATATATCTTTGCGTTTCTCTTTAAAGAGACCTTCTAAAAATACAACAAGTTTAGCAGTAAAAGGCGCTACAACAAGAACCCCGATAACATTAAATATGGTATGAAATAAAGCCAACTTCATAGCATAGTCTTCATCCCCAATACCTAAGCTAAAGGCTAAAACATCCACTAAATCAGCCAACTGATACAAAAAGACTATGGCAATAAAACCAGTAACCATATTAAAGATAAAGTGCGCAATGGCTAATCGTTTCCCATTAAAGTTTGAAGAGAGTGAGCCTATAATAGCTGTTACAGTAGTCCCGATATTTGCCCCGATAGCCAAAGAGAGAGCATTTATATACTCTATCTGTCCTGTAGCCACGGCTGTTACAATCAAAGCCATGGTTGCACTGCTCGACTGGATAATAACAGTTGCAATTGCTCCGATGGAGATATAAACTAAAACTCCAAGGTAACCCTCTATCGCAAATTGGGCAAGATCTAGTCCCGCTTTCATCGCTTCAAAGCCCTCTTTCATATACCCTATACCTAAAAATACAAACCCTAAACCAACTAATATATTTCCTATACCTTGATACGATTTATCATTTTTAAATCTAAACAAAACTCCAAAAATAAGCATAGGCATAGCATAATGGGCAATTTTAATTTTCACACCAAAAGATGACACTATCCAAGCGGTGGTTGTGGTTCCTATATTTGAGCCAAATATCACACCAATAGCACCACTAAGGGTAATCAATTCTGCACTTAAAAATGATATAACTACAATGGTGAGTAATGATGAACTTTGTACAATTGCTGTAGCAATAAATCCTGTGCCTATCGCTTTTGGAACAGAGTTGGTGCTTTTTTCTAATACCTTCTCTAGTATCCCACCACTAAAAAGTTTAAAACCATCTTCCATAAAAACCATACCGATTAGAAAAATGGCAATTCCAGCGATAATAGTTTTAGCATCATTACTAAAAAAAAGTAAGTACGCAACAGCCAATATAAATAATGGATAAACAGATCTCTTTAAGATATTTAAGTCCAAAATTTTACTTGACATGCAACTTCCTGCTTTATACTTTGCAAGAGCTCAGTGGCATCTGCAATGAGTCTTGATCCAGATAAAGACCTTTCTCACTGCCATCAACTTCAATCCCAAACATATCTACAAACTCACGCTGAGAAATTATCGCAGAGGGGACAATATCTACAATGGATGGTACAACATCTCCGCAAGCTATCTCGGCAAACATTATAACTATTTCATCAAATGCCTCGTACTGAGAAAATATCCACTGTATTTCTGTTTTTTCATCTTCAAGTGCTACACCGTTGAGCGTTAAAAAATGCCATTTTTTCGCATCATAAAATTCTAAAATCTCTTCTCTGACATTATTAAGAGTTACCTCAATTTTCTTCATCTCTCTCCTCCCCAACTCTCAATGCACTCTCTCTTCTACTAACTATACCTTCTCTGGATGTAGTATCTTTAAAAAGCTTCGATGGTTTTTCCATACTCTTTGTTTTTTTCTCTAATATCTCCAAGCCTTTCACAAGCCCATCAATTATCAATTCTGGTGAAGTTGCACATCCAGAGATGTAAACATCTACGGGAATATATCTATCTACTCCATCTTCAACATTGTACATACCTCTAAAAACTCCACCCGTACATGAACAACTCCCAACAGCAACCACAACCTTTGGTTCTGGCATCTGAATATAAAGCTCTATAAGTCTTTCTCTGCTTCTATATGTGACAGGTCCCGTTACTAAAAATATATCTGATTGCTTAGGATTTCCTGTGTTAATGATTCCAAATCTCTCTAAATCATACTTTGGAGAAAGAGAAGCAAGAATTTCTATATCACATCCATTACAACTTCCTGCATTATAATGAAGTATCCAAGGTGATCTTTTTCTATACTTTTTTAGATTAAACATAAGAGAGTCCTACAAGATTTAGCATCCCAAAAGTTAACCCTATCATTAAAACAATTTTTATAAGATGGTTTATTTTTATACGAGCTGTTGCGTTATCAACTAAGTTTACTAAAAAGAAAACACCGATAAAGAGTCCAAATCCAAGTGCTAGATTATCCCCTGCAAAGAGAGAAAGTAAAAGATAAACAAAAACATACTCTAGCCACTTTGCCATATATAAAAACTCAAAGAAGACACCACTAAACTCTATCTCAACACCACCAACTATCTCTTGATGAGCCTCGGTCGCATCAAATGGTGACTTTTTGAGTTTGATTTGAATCACCATTAAAAAAGCTAAAAAAAGGAAAAATAGTTGGAGTATTTGCGGGGGATTGTCTCGTATGACACTTATATCAAAACTACCATTGATAAGATAAAAACCAACAGCCAACATAATCAAAATAGGCTCATACGCTATCACACTCATAAGCTCTCTATTTGCACCAATATGAGAAAAAATAGACTTAACACTAAAACCCGCAAGGATGAGAAATATGGAGGAAAGCAGATGTAAAAATATAACATAAAGTAAATTCTGTCCTAAGATAATAAAAGCAACCACAACCCACAAAGTGACAAAATGCATAATCCCTAAGATGGAATGATAAGGGTTAATGATTAAGGCTTGTTTATCGATAAGTTTACCCATGTCATAAAATGGTTGTAAAAGAGGTGGTCCCTGACGGTTTTGCATTCGAGCACAAACAACTCTCTCAAAACCGTAAATAAGACCACCGATGATAGGAGCGATAATAACTACAACAGCTTCAAGCATCTTTATCAACTCCTCAAATTAATTATAGTATTTACTTTTTATACTTCTATAATATATCCTATTCCAAAAACATTTTTGATTACATCAGATGGTAATTTTTTTCGCAAATTTTTAACTAGTGTTTTTAAAGAAGAGATTTTTAAACTATCATAATCATACCAAAGATCAAATATTATATCTTCACTGTTTATAACTTTGTTTACATTAGAAAAAAGCAAAACTAATAACTCCCTCTCTTTTCTTGTTAGGAAAACCTCTTTATCGTGATATATCAATTTTTCTCTATCTTGATCCCAATAACACGAATCTTTTATATGAATAATTCTATTTGCATATGTTGTATAGTTTATGATTTCATCTACTGCAAGTTCAAGCGCTTCTTGAAGTTCACCTCTTGAGATTGGCTTTACTAAATATTTTGTAAGTTTTAATTCTGAAGCATTTATCAATGTTTCAATATCATTCATCCCTGTTAGCATTATTGCTCTTATCGAATGGTTCTCTTTTCGTATAGCTCTTAAAAAGTCAATTCCACTCTGAGTAGGGAGCTGTATATCTACAAGTAATATATCTATTTTATGTTTTTTATAAATTTCATAAGCATCTTCAGCATTTGCAGCCTCATAAATAACATCAAAAGACCTTTGAAGGAAACTAGCATAATTTGCTCTTACCTTGTCATCGTCTTCTATATATAAAATACTATACTTAAATTTATTTTTATCCATATTACTCAATCCTTAGAAAATTCTATTGTAAAACACACGCCATTATCGACATTTTTCACATATAATAAAGCATGTAGCTTTTCTTGAGTAAGTTTTTTTGCCATATTCAGTCCAAGACCTGTTCCCTCTGAATGATGTTTAGTGGTAAATGCAGGCTCAAAAATTTTCTGCATCACACTTTTACTCATGCCACCGCCATTATCACATACTTTTATAAATAAAGTATTAGATTCAGTAAATGCTTTTAAATGTATCTTCGGTTGATAAACATTTCTACTAATCATGGCATCCTTTGCGTTGTTAATCAAAGTTATGACTATCTGCTTCAGCAGTTGCTCATCTCCAAAAAACTCTAAAGATTTTTCAATATCAATGATAATCTCTATATTATGTTCTTTTAGAGTATAAAAAGTGACTTCTAGGGCTTTTTTTATCAACTCATCTAAGAAGTAAGATTTTGCTTTAGCTTCACCAATATAGCCACGAAAATCATCTACACTTTCAGACATATTTTTTATAATATTTTCTATCTCTAGTAGTTGTTTTGTTAAGGTTTTATCTTCAACTCCAATTTCATAAAGTCTGTTGTCGATTGCACCAACTATAGAATTAATCTGTGATAATGGTTGTCTCCACTGATGAGCAATAGAAGCAAAAACCTCTTGTAATTCAGATGAATTTTTCAGCTCTTTACCTAGCTTATTCGTAACATTTGACATCATTTAATCCACATAATCAATATTATAAAAAATATTATATCAAATAATATATAAATTAATTAACTTGTTAACTAAAACTTTATATAATCTTTAAAATTATATATCTGTATGAGGGCAAAGAATGAATAAAGAGAATAAAACTAAAGAAAATGACATATCTCAACTCGGAAATGTAGATCAAATTCGGGAAATTCTTTTTGGTTCACAATCTCGTGAACTTAAAGAAAAATTTGAAAAACTTGAAAGCTCTATAAAATCGATTCATGATGAGATGCGTAAAAAAATCGAACAATCTCAAAATGATTTCAACCTAAGAATAGACAATGAACTAGAGACACTCTCAAGAAAAATTAAAAATATCACTACTCAGCAGCAAGATGAATTTGCAGATGTACGAGATAGCGCACTAAAACAAGAAAAGCGTATCCAAACCGCTATGGATATTATGGAAGAAGAGCTCAATGCAAAAAGAGAACAACTTCAAAAACAGCAAATTGAGAGTAATACAAATATCAGAAACGAGATGGATGCACTAAAAGATGAAGTGTTAAATACACTCAACAATAAAATGTCTGAGATGAATGGGATAAAACTCTCCCGTGATGACGCGGCTGAAATCCTCATGGAAGCAGCAATGGCAATGAAAGGGACTCAAATCAACCAACAATTAGCAATAGCTCAAGAAGAGAAATAGACACTAAATAATGTCACATGAAAAACAGCATATCAATGAAGAAGAGGCACTGCAAGAAGCCATCTCACCAATAGTCAACAGGCTCATTGATAAAAACTTTGAAAATTCTGGTGACAAGATAGCTTCACAAATGGCGCCACTAATCGGTGGAGCGATAAGGGAACAAATAAAATCTCAAAAAGATGATGTAGTTGATGCTCTTTACCCTGTTATGGGTAATATGATTAGCAAGTTTGTTACAAAAAGTCTTGAAGAGCTACTAAACAAAATAAACACTCAAATACAAAATGGGCTCTCAATTGAAACAATTAAGCGAAAAATAAAAGCAAAATTAAAAGGAGTTAGTGAGAGCGAACTCCTCATACAAGAGAACAATCAAACGAAGATAAAAGCAGTTTTACTTATCCATAAAGAGAGTGGAACTCTTTTATCTCAGGTAGAAAACGAGCAAAGCCAACTCAACGATCCAGATATGCTAGCCTCTATGATGACTGCTATTAGAAGTTTTGTAAATGATTGGGCTAGCAATAATGCTACCCATAGTGAACTTGGCGAGATTGAGTATGGTGGCAATAAAATAATTATAGAAGCGAGTGGATACAGTTACCTATCTGTTATCACAGAAGGAGCAATCTCTCCCCATATCTACAAAGAGATTAGAGAAGTTTTAGAAGATATAGTTCTTAATTATGCAGATGAGATAAAAAAATTCAATGGTAATTTTGATAAATTACCAAAAGATGCAATAAAAGAAAAATTACAAACACTTATAAATAATGAAACACAACCGCAATCCTCATCAAAAAAGATGCATCCTCTTATCTTCATCATCCCTTTTTTACTTATAGGCTATCTTTGTTATGCTTTTTATCAAGATTATGTCGATTATAGAATCCAAAGTGAGATATATAAGAGATTAGAACAGGTCCCAGCCCTCTCCATTTACAAAATCAACATAGATGTTAAAGATAAAATCGCCACTATCGATGGAAAAGTTCCATTCAAATATCATAAAAATTTGCTTCAAGAGAATATACAAGAGATACAAGAGATACAAGAGATAAAAAACAACATACTTGTTACACCTACTCTAACAGACCCACTACAAGTGAGTTCAAATATCGCTTACTTTCTTGCTGGACTTAATCAAGATAAACATACAAATCTAAGCTATAGCTTTGATTATAATACATTAACTCTTTATGGCATAGTAAAAAATACCACTATAAAAAATCAGATACTTCAAGAGTTACAAAAGATTAAAGGGATACAAAACATAAATTATGACAATGTAACAATAGCTACTTTAACTATTGATGCAAATATATATTTTACAAAAGGTTCAAGTCAATTAAGTGCTCAAGCACAAACTATTCTTCTTGATATTATCTCAAAGATTAATAACTTTAACTCTAAAGATACTATTGTACTAAACTCTTATAGTGATATGATTGGTGATCAAATTATAAATGAGAAACTAGCAAAAAAACGACTAAAAGATATAAGTGATTTTTTTAAAGATATGGGAAACCTTCAAAATAAAATCGGCACGCAAATACACTTCTCAGCACCTCCAAATATTGACCTAAAAAAAGAAGCTCATAAAGCTAGATGTGTAAATATCTCTTTAAAGAATGAAGAAAAATAATGTTCACATATAAGATAGTTCTAGTTGGAAACTTTGGAGTTGGTAAAACAAGTCTCATAAAAAGATTTGTTGAGAACTCATTTAGCGAAGAGTACCTTAGTACAATTGGGGTCAGCATATCCAAAAAAACTATAGATAATGCAACTATAATGATATGGGATATTGAGGGTCATACAGAGTTTAAGCCAATCTTTAAACAGTATCTTCTTGGCTCAAAAGGATTCATAATAGTAGCCGATTTACTTAGAGAAGAGACTATAGATGCTATCAAAAACCATATAGAGCTTTGTCACAATGTCGTAAAAGATGCTCCAATTTGCATAGCTCTCAATAAAAGTGATATGCCACATAAGTTAGATGAACATAATCTTCAAGCTATAAAATCACTCTCACCTACCATTATAGAAGTTGTAAAAACATCAGCAAAAAGTGGGGATGCTGTTGAGAATATATTTTTTAAGCTAAATCAAAAAATAACAAGTCAGTTATAAATATGCAACAAAATCTACTTCACTTACTTTGTAAAAAAAACAACATCTCTTATATAATTTTCGATAAACACTTTAGAGTTGTTGAGGCACACCTGATAAAAATAAGCATAGGTTCAGATATTCGAGATTTTTTATGGGAACTTGTAGGCTTAGAGGAAGATATTTTAAAAATTTACTCAACACAAAAACCTATAGAATTGCCAATGGTACTCAAAGGTACAAACTATTATGATTTGGAGCTAGAGACTTTTTTTTCAGATACAAAAGAGGAACTCTTCATTGCGTATATGCAAAAAAAATCAAAACAAACAAACCAATATGCAAATGTCATTAAAGAGATAAACAAAAAAACACTCATATATGATACAAGCCAAGAGAAAAAAGATGGACTCTATTTTAAACAAATAAGCAAGCGTCTTATCACTTTTCATGTTGATTTAGATGGTATCATCACACAGGTAAATGATGTTTGTACACATTTTTTTAACATCGAAAAAGAAAAAATTATAGGACAACATTTTTCATACTTTTTTCATACTCAAAAATCACAACTGAATCAACATAGTAATATTTTTAGTGCTACAAATTCCCTTGATAAAAACATCTTTTTTCATGCCGATATAATACCCATAACAAATAATACTAATAAAATAATAGAAAATATCATAGTGGCTCAAGATATAACCTATCTTAAACAGATAGAAAAAGAGTTGGAGTATGCAAGTGAGCATGATACTCTAACAGGTCTTGCAAATAGAAATCATCTTTTAGTATCACTTGATAAATATCTTAACGAGAAAAAAAACTTATACCTTTGTTTAGTAGATATTGATGGTTTTTCTATAATAAATGAAGAGTATGGCTCACATGCAGGTGATATGCTCCTCAAACACCTAACATCAATACTCAAGAGTATTATTGATCCAAAAGATAGTTTATATAGGCTACACAAAGATACCTTTGCCATACTCTTTGAAGCAGAAAAAAATAAAAACTACATAGAAGATTTACTTGAAAAACTCAAAGAAAGCTTTCTCTCAAACCCTTTGATATATAGTGCAGATGACACCGTAGAATTTTCTTGTAGCATACTTATCTTATGGGATAAAAATGAACTTCATACATCTAAAGAGATCTTAAATCAATCTCAAAAAGAGATGCAAAAGCTCAAAATAGATAAAAAATTATCTCGGTAAGGTATTTTTTATCTGTTTTGGCATATAGTATTTAAACTGATTTGGATAGATGAAAAATTCTACCTTAGCTTTTTTGGACTCTAACTCTATCCATTTATCTATCTCAAGACTAAGAGAGACTACACCCATTGTTGGTAATTTTGCTATATTTTCATCACTAAACCAGTTTGACAACTCTATGAGATGCGGATTATGAGCTACAACAAAGATAGAGTTATCTTCATCTTCTTGAGCCATTATGATATTTAATATATCTTCATATGATGAAGAATAAAGCTCTTCAAAGAAGTATTTACGCCCCTCAAAACCAATTTTTTGAGAAAGTTCTATAGCAGTTTCTTGAGCTCTTAAAGCACAACTAGAGAGAATAAGATCTGGTGATATATCTTGTAATGCTAAGTAAGAACCAATAGTGTTAATCTCCTTTAGCCCTTTGCCCCTCAAAGATCTTTCAAAATCACTAATGCCTTGAGAAAAATCTTCAGCTTTTGCACTTCTAATTAGGTAAATTTTTTTCATTATTTAGCTTAAATCATTTACAAATTTGCTAATTCATCAGAGATAGCTTTAGATGATTTATTTATAATCATCTTTGCAAGTGCTATATTTCCATCATCACGAAATATACAAAATATATCTGCTTTTGCATTAGAATCTTCTGCAACTGAGCCAGCACTTTTCATCAAAAATACATGCCCATCCTCTGTTTTTGTTTCCAAAGACGACACATCACTAAAGCCAACATCCAAAGACGCTTCATTCACTTGACGAAAAGAATCATTAAAGATTGCAGAAGCATATCCAACATCAGTTCCAGTATTTTCTTCATCTATATATAAAGTCTCACCTGAGTAGTTTAAAACCGCTGAACCTAAATAACCATTTACACTGCGAAGTTTTCTCATTTGTGCATCAAAATCAATCATCTTATTTTTCCTTTATTTATTTAAATTTTTCATATATTCGTTAAAAGCGCTACTCTGCTCTATATTGTTGTCTTTTAAAAATTCATCAAAAGCTTTTTGAGAAGAGGCTTCCCCCTCATTTTTTTCAAGCTCAAGTAGCTGTCCATAAAGTACAGCAATCGTTTTTTTTGCTTCATTAGTAATACACTTGCGTGTTGACATATAGTTCCTAAACGACCCATCTGGATTTTTTGCCATTTTTACTGTTGCTAATACCCAATAGTATCCACCATCAGCACATAAGTTTTTCACATATGCCACAACATCTTTTCCCTCTTTTATAGTTTTCCAAAGATACCTAAAGATAACTTTTGGCATATCTGGATGACGCAGTATTGCATGTGGTTTCTCAAGTAATGATGCTTGTGAATATCCAGATATTTTCATAAAGATTGGGTTTGTGTAAGTGATGTTACCCTCTGCGTTAGATTTTGATACAATCAAATCTACACTTTTCACCTCATGTTCCACATCTATTGGTTCTGGTCTTTGCATTTAATCTCCCTTTTTAATGATTTAGAGCTTTTCTTATCTCGCTCACTTTAAATGGCTTACCAACATAAAGATTAAAATCTTTTCCTTGTGTTTTTAGATCCAAAGCATCTCCCGTTGTTGAGACTGCGAATATCGCACTCAAGCCATTATCTTGTTCAAACTCTCTTAGATTTCTCATAACCTCTATGCCATTCATTAGAGGCATTTTATTATCAATAAATACAACACTATATGGGGCTTGTTTTTTATGAGAATCTATAAGCATCTCTAAGGCAATCTTACCATTTAATGCAACTTCAAGCTTACAATACTCATTTTCTAAAATTTTCTCTATCAGCATAACACTTGTTTTATCATCATCAACAATCAACACTTTAGGAACTTTTTTTATATTTATGAACTTATAAAGCTCAGAAGCAAAGTATCCATTCTGAGTAATAATATCCCATTCGTCTGGCATATCATTTTTTTCAATAGACAAAAATTCCTCTTCCACAATCAAGACTTTCATAGATTTTTCATTAATCAATGACATTGTTTCTTTATCTATTTTACTTTGAAAAATTATTAGGTTTGTTGTATCCTTAGGAACTTCTGACAGAGAAGAGACTGCTATGATATTGTCTTTTTTTCCACCCATACCTATTATATATTTTGCAATATTCATTAAGCAAAATTTATTTTTTGCATTCATTAAAACAGCGATTTTTAGATTATTATTTGAGATTGTTTCAAAACATTTCTCATCTTGTATTATTTGTATTGGAATATCAAAATAAAAAGTTGTTCCTTTTTCAATTTCACTATTTAGTTGTAGTTTTCCTCCCAAATCACGAACATACTCTGCGCATATAAACAAACCTAATCCAGTTCCGCCATAAGTTTGAGATATAGAATCATCCACCTGTTTAAAAGCTTCAAATATCTCATCTTGCTTCTCTCTTGGAATTCCAATTCCTTCATCTTTAATGGAAATACTAACGCTTTTCTTATCAGAATTATACTTTAAAGAGAACTCTATATTTTTTCCATATGGTGTAAATTTATAAGCGTTACTTAAAAGATTCATAATAGTACGCTTGAGTTTTAACTCATCCACTGCTATCTTTTTTGGTAAAAGAGGGTCTATGTAAATATTGAAACCTATCTGTTTTGAGTACATATTTGACATAAACATATCTGTTATCTTAGAGAAAAAGCCAACTGTCTCAACATCTACAACAGAAGACTCTTGACTCTCTTTATCTAGTTTAATCTTATCAAGCATTGTTGTTGTTAATTCATTTATAAAACCTGCACTCTCTTTTGCATTTTGCAAATACTCTTTAAGTCTTTTATCGCTAATTTGATCTTCTAAAAGTTCTAAAAAACCATAAAGCGTATTTGCTGGAGTTCTGATATCATGAACAAAATTTGCCATCATATGTATAGTATTATCAAAATTCTGTTTATATTTTTTATTTTCAGACTTTCTCTCTACAAAATTACCATCTTCTATGCTCGGCTGAATTATTTTTTTTGCATGAGATGTGTGCATTTTATATAGTGTATTTATCAAAAGTGGTGATATTGTTTCAAGTATTTTTATATCTTTTTCTGTAAATTTTTTGATTTTTTTGATTGATGTATATGCAGTAATAATTCCAACTAATTCATCGTTATCCATTAGCGGGAAAATTATTTTTGATTTTATTTTTATCTTATCTGGATTGTCGATGGAAGCAACATACTCTTTTTCACTAGCGATATAATTATAAATACCACTTGTTTTACTCATAAAACATTTATATATAATACTCTCTTTTAAATCTAACGACAGTTCTCTGTTTTGTAAGTTTTTTTCTTCTCTTATAAGACGAAGTTCTTGCTTATCATAAAACCATAATGATGAATATTCAGAATTTAAAATATTTGCTACAAACTCTTCTACAAGAGTATTTATCTCGATATTATTTTTTGCTAATTCAACACTCTTACTAAGAGTATCTATTTTTTTTTGCGACAATGTTACATCAAATTTTTTATTTTTCAATTTATTCACTTTACTTATTAATATTTATCGATATTGTACAAAAAAGAAGTGAACAACTAGTGATATTTTGTTGAAAAAGTAAAACTATCATTAGGCAATACTTAAAAGTTGTTTATTTAACTATCACACCAACAACAAGCAAAACCATAGCCACAACCCCAACACCACCAATTGCCTTTTCATAAACCTCAGGAATATCAAAATAATACATACTAAGTTGCAGTTCATCTTTTTCACCACAATGGTACTCTTTGACTCTATGGGCTTTTTTAAATACTAATGTTGCAAATAGTAGTGGTACTACAGCTATTAAAACAAATGGTACAATAATCTCTGAATTACTTAATAACTCCATCTCCAAACTTATGTATATCCCTATCACCAAGAATATCAAAAGTAAAAATGATGGTATAGTATATAGCTTAGGAATCTCTTGATGTTCTTCTTTAGATGAGTTTACATCTTTTGCAAAAAGTTTTGTAACAACTTTAAAATATAACAGCGTTAAAAATACACTTCCAAGTGCTATAAATATTAATGCTAAAACATAGATAGGATTGGCTGTAATCTCATTTGCTATAGACTCGATAGCCATAAACTTTGCTATAAATGCTCCAAAGGGTGGTAAAGAGAGTGAAGCAAAACCGATAACTATAAAAAACACAACAAGAGGCGAGTGATTAATAAGACCATTTATGTCATCTATATACTTAAGATGATTTACTTTTTCTAAAATTCCAGCTTGGAGAAATAAAAGTGCTTTTGAGATGGCATGAAATACTATGAGAACTAAACAAGCCTTAGTAGCTTCCTCGCTTCCTATGGTTGCTAAAGCCATCATAAGCCCTAAAAGTGCAATGGTTGAGAGACCAAGTATCTCTTTGAAATAGTCCTTACTTAGAGCTAGAAGTGAAGCAGAGAAAAAAACGAATGTACCTATAAGAGTTATGGTAACAGAGACAAATCCACTCATAGCGGGTGCAAGTTTTAACATCAAATACGGAGCTATTTTCACCATAGTTGCACTGTGGAGTATCGCACTTACTGGTGTTGGAGCTACCATCGCACCAAGTAGCCATTTGTCAAATGGGATGCTCGCACCTTTAACAAAGGCTGCTATTGCTAAAAGAGAGATAGGCAAAAGATATGACTCGTCAATGTTTGATATAAGGATGTCAAAATAAAGCGTGTCATATTGAACTATAGAGACAATTAACGCAAGTAAGATAGCTACTCCACCTATTTGGTTCATCCATAAGGCTTTAAGTGAATTTTGCACAGAAACTTCATCTTCGCGGTAGGCAATAAGCAGGTACGAACAAAGTGTTGTTAACTCAAATAGCAAAAAGAAAATCTCGATGTTGTTCGTTGAGACAATAAAATTCATAATACTTAAAAAGAAAAATAGCATTGCGATAAATTTATTTTTTTTGCATCTGCTAAAATTTTCCTCTTCTATATACCCTAGTGCGTAGATGATAATCACACCGCCAACTATATTTATGATAAGATACATAACAGATGAAATCTTATCCACCAAAATATCATTGGATATAAGTGTTGGTGAGAGATAGATAACTATAGAGTAGAGGATGATTTGAACTAAAGCAAAAAGCATCACAAGTTTATGTTTTTTTATAAACCCTTGCCATAAAAAGTAGAGAAGTAACACACTATCAATAAAAAGAAATATATAGTGAGATTGGTGAGGTATAGATATCTCAAGCGTATTAGGAAGTGAAAAAAAGTTTACAACACTCAAACCCATCAATATAAAAACAGATAAAATAGCCACTACATTTCTAACCATAACTCCTCCAACTCGTACTAAAAGAGCAAAAAACAAGGGTGAGGCTATCAATACAATAGGTGTTAACATCTAAACTCTCTTAAATTACTTTTATTTTGTACTTACTTAACTCTTTTTTATTTGTGCCTATGACATGAACTGCACAAGCAAGACAAGGGTCAAATGAGTGTATAATTTTTAAAACTTCAAGTGGTTTGGATGTGTCTTTTATCTTTACCCCTATCAAAGCCTCTTCATAAGCTCCCCTAATTCCATCATGATTTTTAGGAGTTGCATTCCATGTTGTTGGTGCAATGACTGAAAAATTTTCTATTTTTTTGTCTTTTATGCTTACAAAGTGAGATAAAACACCACGAGGCACTTCAAGAAATGTTTTCCCTTTTGCATCCTTGTTTAAAGAGTCAAAATCAAACCTTGTCCAAGTATCTACATCATAGTATTTTATATTTTGGATTAGCCTTGAGACAAGCTTAAAAATATACTCACATATATAACTACTCTCTATTGCCCTCGCCGCATTTCTCCCAACTGTAGTAGATAAGTCCATAAGTTCTAAATCACTAGCATCCAAAAACTCATCTACAAAAGATTTTATAAGCTTATTCTCTTTTTTGTAGCTTACTAAAACTCTCGCCAAAGGTCCCGTTTCCATAACTTTTCCATCGTATCTTGGAGCTTTTATCCACGAGTATTTATCATCGTTTTTTTCAGTTCTAAGAGTTCCATCTTCGTTTAAATCTGTATAATCTACTTCATTATCCTCAGCATCACCCTTATACCAAGCACGGTCTATCTCTTCACTTATCTTAGACTCATCAAACTCTTCTATATTCTCAAAATCATGTCCATAAATAACGCCATTACAAAAGAGTCTCTGCTCATTCTCAAACTCATAGCCACCAACACATAAGAAGTTACCACTTGCACGACCTAATCCAGCTTTTATCTCATCTCTATAAGCTACACAAAGCAATTTAGCATCTGGCAAATAAGCACGGTCAATAAACTCTTTTGCATCTTTCATGATAAAAAGGTAATCATTAAGTCTTTGAGGGTT
>JALSLJ010000087.1 GCA_026988315.1 Sulfurimonas sp.
TAAAAAAAGGCGAAGTTTTAGGTATAGTTGGTGAGAGTGGAAGTGGAAAATCAACTCTTCTTCAGCTTATATATCAAGACCAAAAAGCATCAGGCGGTGTTTTGTATATGGATAGTTTTGTTGATGCAATGGGCGGACATAAAAATGTTTTAGATGCAAATGCAAATGAGCTCGGCTATTTAAGAGAAGAGCTTATGTCAATGATATATCAAAATCCAGTCTTGGGTCTTAATTATCAGTTTAGTGCTGGTGGTAATATCGCTGAAAAAGTCATTATGAGTGGCACAAAAAAGTATGATGAGATACGAAAAAGAGCACTATTTTTTTTAGAAAAAACAGAGATTCCTATAAGTCGTATTGATGATTATCCAGAAAGATTTAGTGGAGGTCAACAGCAGAGAATTCAGATTTCAAAAGCACTCTCTAGTAATCCAAAAATTCTTCTTCTTGATGAGCCAACTACGGGGCTTGATTTGTCTGTTCAAGCAAAGATTTTGGATCTTATTAAAGTTTTACAAAAAGAGATAGGATTTGCAATGGTAATAGTCTCTCATGATTTAGGAGTTATAAAACACTTGACAGACATAAGCGTAGTGATGAAAAATGGTGATATTGTTGAGTATGGTTTGACTGATCAAATCTTAGAAGACCCTCAACACTCTTATACTCAAGTGCTTGTTTCAAGTGTTCTTTAAAGGTTGTACATGTATAAATTAGAAATCAAGAACTTATTAAAAGTTTTTAAGATATATACTCGAGGTGGCTTAGAAATAAAGGGCTATAGTGATATAAATTTTGAAGTTAAAAAAGGCGAGTTTGTATCTTTGTTTGGTCCAAGTGGTATGGGGAAATCATCTATATTAAAAGCACTTTATAGAACTTATACCTCCTCAAAGGGAGAGATTTTGTTTTCAAGAGAGAGTGGGGAGGTCGTAGATATTGCAACTTGTAGCGAAAGCACCATGCTGGAGTTAAGAAAAAATGAGATAGGTTATGTTTCTCAGTTTTTACAAGTTCTCCCTCGCATTAGTGCTGTTGATGTGGTGGCAAACTCTTTGATTGAGAAGGGTGAGAGTGAGAATGTAGCTATAGAAAAATCTAAAGAGATGTTAGATTACCTCTCTATAAAAGAGGAATTATTTGATGTTTCCCCTCTTACTTTTAGTGGCGGTGAACAACAAAGAGTCAATATAGCCAAAGGGATTATCGCTCCAAAATCAGTTTTACTTTTAGATGAACCAACGGCTTCGCTAGATAAAGCAAATACTATGAAAGTTATAGAAAAATTAAAAGAGATAAAAAAACAAGATGTTGCTATGGTTGGGATTTTTCATGATATGGAAGCTATGAATGCCATAAGTGATAGAGTATATAATATCAAGGATAAAAAGTATGCAGACTATAATTAGAAGCAAAAATGTATTGATAGATGGGAAGTTCAAGCCAGCTGATGTGGTTATCCAAGGCAATAAAATCACAGCAGTAAGCAGTTACAACTCAATAGATGTCGCAATTGACTTGGGAGAGAGAAGGATAGTTCCTGGTTTTGTAGATTTGCATAGTGATGCGATAGAAAAAGAGATAGAACCAAGACCAGGAGCCAGGTTTCCTGTGAAAATGGCAGTGATAGAGCTTGATAAAAAACTTTCAATGGCTGGGATAACAACTATGTATCATGCGGTTGGTTTCAATGATGAAGAGTTACAAAAAGGACGAGGAACTAAGCAATCAAAAGAACTAATTGAAGAAATATATAAAGCGAACAGCTCTCATCTTGGTGTGGATAACCTTATACATGTAAGGTTTGAGATAACAAGCCATGGCTCTATAGAAACTATAAAAGAGTTGATAAAATCAGATAAAGTGGATATGCTCTCTATTATGGATCACTCTCCTGGTCAAGGTCAGTTTAAGACACTAGAGAGTTGGAGAGAGTATCATCTCAAAAGCTATGAGATTGAAGAGCATGAAGTAGATGAGTACATAAAAAATAAGAATTCAAAAGATAAAGTTCATGTTGTAGAGGACTTAGTAGAGTTTGGGTTACAAAACAATTTACCAGTTTTAAGTCATGATGATGATACAAATGAAAAAGTAGATACTCTTAAAAATTTAGGAGTAAGTTTTTCTGAATTTCCTTTAAGCATAGAAGTAGCAAAGTATGCAAAAACTCAAGGCATAAGTACTGGCATGGGTGCTCCAAATGTTGTAAGAGGAGGCTCACAAAGTGGAAATATTGCTGCACGAGAGTTGGTTAAGAAAGGAGTTTGTGATTATTTGTGCAGTGATTATCACCCCTCATCAATGCTTCTTAGCCCATACAGACTAAAAGAAGATGTTAACTTAGCTCTTGAAGATGGATTTGCTATGATAAGCACTACTCCTGCAAGGCTAGCAAATCTTACTGAAAAAGGTGAGATAAAAGAGGGCAAAATAGCAGATATAGTTGTTATAGATGAATCCCATTTTCCTAAAGTTGTACTTACTTTTAAAGATGGAGAAGTTGTCTACAATGGCATTAGAGGATTTAACCTATGAAAAAAATTATATTGGTTGTTGGTGCAAGTGGGGTTGGAAAAGATACACTTTTAAGGTTTGCTAGAAAAAAACTAAAAAAAGAGATAAATTTTGTTAGAAGGTACATAACAAGAAAACCAGATAAAAATGAAAAAAACTTTTTTGTAGATAGCAGTGCCTTTAAAATTTTGCAAGATAGTAACTTCTTTATATCTTCTTGGAGCGCACATGACAATCTTTATGGTATTGCAAAAAGTTCTATAAAAGATGGAGTCAATGTCATTTCGATTTCTAGAAAAGAGGTAGAGCATTTTGAAAAGATATATGATGATGTTTGCACAATCAACATTATAGTTCCTAAAAAAATTCTAGAAGCAAGACTAGTTGCAAGAGGAAGAGAGACAGCAGAAGAGATTGAGCAGAGATTATTAAGAAATTGTGTTGATGTTAAAGCAAAGAAAATTGTAGAGTTTGAAAATACTTTAGAGTTATCAGTTTCAGTAGAGATTTTTTCAAAGCTTTTAAGTGATATTTAGATTTTTAGGCACGGCTGATAGTGCTGGGATACCATCACATAATTGCAGATGCCAGGTATGTGAAAACTACAGAAAGCAGAATAAAATTAATTTAGCTACAACTGCTTATATAGAGTGTAAAAATAGTGAGATAATATTACTTGATGCTGGTATTGAAAATATAGCGACCATATTTGATGGCCAGACAGTCAAGGCAATATTTTTAACCCACTTTCATGCTGATCATGCTTTAGGACTTTTAAGGTTAAGATATAGCAGTGAGAGTATAAGATGTTTTCATCCAAAAGACAGCATTGGTTTTGCAGATTTATATAAGTATCCCAAGTCACTCAAGTTTGTTGAAAATAGACCATTTGAGGCAATCGAAATTAACGATATAAAATTTTTCCCTATCCCTTTAAAACACTCGAAAAATACAACAGGATATCTAATACAAAGCGATACAAAAACCATAGCTTACCTAACAGATTGTGCAGGTATAAATCAAGAATCCATGGATTTTTTACTATCATTTAAGATAGATGAGTGTTATATTGATGCTTGTTTTGCCCCAAACTTTACAAACGGAAATCATCTAAACTATGAAGAGGCAACAGTTATATTGGACAAACTTAGAGCAAAAAAATCATACCTAATGCATGCTAGCCATTTTACTCTTAATTATATAATTCAAAACAATGTCAGTTTAAAATATAAATACAAAGAGTAAAACTTTAGTTTGCAAAAAAGTTGTTAAAATGCTCTTGTAGTCTATCTTTTGTGTTGTCTATCTTGTTTTTAAAGCTTTGATTGTCTATAAGCTCATCTAGATATAGTTTTGCTAGTCTGTTTCTTAGTTTTTTATGTTTAGGAAAATACTCCTGTATTAAAAAATATGCATAATGAGCTAAATCACTATTGCCTATATACTGGTGTTCTTGGTCACCTCTTTTAAGAATAGCACATACATTGCCATCTCTTATAGCTTCAACAATTCCCTCATCTGTTTTTTCCTTTGCAAATACTATGGTAAATCTTTCTCCTGTATAGTGATCACTATCATGTGCATCTGAATTTGCAATAGGAGCAAGGTATTTATGTTTATTTTTTATCTCCATATAGGTTAGATATGTCATATTATTAAGCTCTTCTATTTTGTCTATATCTCCAACAACTTCAATACCATCAACCCTAGAATTTTTCAATATCTCTTTATAAATTGGTTGATGTAAGTGGTATTTTGCATTGTGATATAGCCACTTTGGATGGCATAAGATTGAGATACCATTTGCTTCTTTTATTTTATTTATAACCCAAATATTTTTAGCATAGACAAGCGGATCAATACTGTTATCAGACAGATTGTTTTCTATATCTTTTACTATTTCTATTACCTCTTTTTCATATATGTTGCTATCTTGTCTCTGCTCATCTATGGACTTATTTGAATTTATACTTAACATATGCCCATTGCCACTAGTGTTACTCTCTCCAACAGTTACCTCTTCGCCAGGTAAGACTAAAATGTCAAGATTTAAATCTTTTACTTTTTTTATTGCTTGGAGTGAGCCATTGTAGTTGTCATGGTCTGTTATGCTTATAAAGTCCATACCTGACTCCATAGAGCTTATGCACATAGCTAATGGAGTTCTTTTGCCATCAGAGTAGATAGTATGCATATGCAAATCACCCTTTAATGGCTTTAATTTAATCATATCTTTATCCAAGCAATACAAATTTACAGTTTTAGACTCTTTGTATGTAAAGTTTATTTTTACAACAAACTCACCAATATGAGCCATACTGTAAGTAAAATATATAGTGTTGTTTTTAATTTTATAATTTACCACATCAAGATGGAAACAGTCACTTTTTGAAAATATTTCTATTGACTCTATATTGCTACTATTTTTAAGAGTTAAAGTATAGTCTATATTTCTATTTTGTTCTACTACATTCGGATTTATTTTCATCTATTTTCCTCTCTTTTTTTAATTCCATATAGGATTGATAAAATTACTACTATTAGTATGCTAATAAGTGCTAAAACATTTAAAACAGGAGTAAGACCTAGTTTTATCATGCTTCCAATATGAATTGTGATGGCACTCTCGGTGCCAATTAGAAACAGTGTGGTATTGTAGTTTTGTATTGATTGTAAAAATGCAAGGGCAGTTGCTGAGTATATTGCTGGTTTTAAAAACGGTAAGGTAACTTTAAAAAACAGTTGAGAAGGAGTTGCTCCTAAATCAAATGCTGCTAATTCTAAATTTTTATCAAACTTTTGTAGTCTTGACATAAATAGAAGCATAGCCATAGAAGAGATAAAAGTAGTCTGCCCTATTATGGTTAAAGCAATCCCGCCTGATACTCCAAACAAAGAGTTCCACATAACTAAAGTCGCGATTCCTATAATAACACCAGGGGTTAATATGGGAGAAACTAAAATGGCATAAAATATATTTTTTGCCTTATTACTTACTGACAATAAAAATAGTGCTCCTGCCAAACCCATAGGAATAGAAAGCAATACAACTCCAACAGCAATGATAAGTGAATTTAGGATTGCTTTCATAAGAGCAGTGTCAGAAAAAAACTTTATAATCCACTCAAAAGTAAATCCCTTCCACGGGTAAATAGTTGGGATACTGCTATCATTGAATGCTGCAAAGGAGACTACAAGTAGTGGTAAAAATAGATATAGAAAAAACAGCAAAAAATAAAATTTTATAGAAATATTTAAGATTGTTTTAGAATTGAATTTTATCATTTTGACATATCCTCCAACTTGACTTTAAAAACTTTTAGCATAATCATAATAAATGAAATACATAAAACAAGAAGTGCAAGCCCATATGTCGCTCCTTGATTCCAGTTTCCACCATCAAAGAACCAGCTATATATAATCTGTGTAAACCAAATACTATTGGTGCCTCCTAAGATAGATGGAACAGCATAAGTTCCAGCAGTAAGCATAAATACAAAAATAGTGCCAACAGCAATACCTGGTTTTGCATAAGGAATAATAATTCTTTTATGTATGGTTATCCATGATGCTCCTAAGTCCCTTGCAGCTAGAATTTGGTTTTTGTCCAATGTTTCTAGAGTGTTATAAATAGGAAATAGCATAAACAAGATATATGCATAAACCATTCCTATGAGGGCTGCAGAGTTGTTTTGGAAAAATTCAATTGGTTGGTCTATAATTCCTATTGAAATAAGAGCTGTATTTATAACTCCATTATACGAAAGTAGCATAAACCATGCAAAAGTTCTTAAAAGTTCATCGACCCAGTAGGGTATAATAAGCCCAATAAAAAGTAAAATTTTACCTTTTTTGCTTGCAGTATGAGCTAAAAAATAGGCAATTGGATAACAAACAATAAGAGCAATAAGAGTTACAAGTATACTTGACCATATTGTTTTAAAGAAGATTTTTCTATGTAGTTTATTCTCTATAAGGTACTCATAATTTTTTGCAGAATATACTTTTTCAGGGTATTGAGACAACTTATCTATTTCAGCAATTTTACTGTTGATTGCTTTTATCTCTTTTTTTATACTGTTATTTTGTGGTTCTTTTTTTAAAATTTGCTCAAGTTCATATCTTTTTTCATCCAACTTATCAGCCTCTTGCCAACGCAGTTCTTGTGCTTGGTCATCATAGCTCCACATGGAATAGTTGACCATTAGGATTTGTGGAAAAATAATAAAAATTGATAGCCATAACATGGTTGAAAGAAGAATATAAGCACCAAGCCCTTTTCCGTACTTTTTAAATATTTTAGTCATTTAAGTTTCCAACAACAAAATATCATGATCATCAAAAAAAACTTTTAAACTAGCACTTAGTTTAGAAGATAAATTTTCACTATTTTTTTTATGAATCATAATGTCTTTTTTGATTAAGTCATTTTTGTCTCTTTTGAGATATATATTTACCATTGCACCCTCAAAAGAGCTTGAATTTATATCTAAGATGATGCTATTATCTCTTGGTTTTTGTGATTTTGCCCCTACCTCTATAAACGAAAATCTCTCAGGTCTAATAAACAGTTTGACATTTGTACCTACTTGAAGGCTATCTTTACTTTTTACCTTAAAATTTCCATATAGAGTTTTTACTAAAACACCTGTAGGAAGTTTTTCTATAATTTCTCCATTAAATTCATTGTTTTCACCTACAAAAGAGGCGACAAAAGGTGTTCTTGGGTTGTTGTAAAGCTCTTGTGGAGTAGAGATTTGCTCTATAACTCCCTTTGACATAACAGCAACTTTGTCTGACATGGCTAGTGCTTCTCCTTGGTCGTGAGTTATATATATAAAAGTTACACCTGTGAGCTTTTGCAAATCTCTTAGTTCTCGTCTCATGTGCTGCCTTAGTTTTAAATCAAGTGCTGAGAGAGGCTCATCTAGAAGTAAAACTTTTGGCTCAACCGCTAATGCTCTTGCAATTGCAACACGCTGTTTTTGTCCACCTGAAAGATCATCAATCATACTATCTTTATACTCTTCTAATGAGATCATATTTAAAAGTTTATTTACCTTTTTTTCTATTGTTTTTGAGTCTATTTGTTTTACATCTAGTCCAAAAGCGATATTTTCTTTTACACTCATATTTGGAAAAAGTGCAAGGTTTTGAAATATCAAAGATGTAGGTCTCTTGTTGGCATCAACACCGCTCATATCTTCCCCATAAATATGAACTTCGCCTGAAGTTTGTTCTAAAAATCCAGATATGATTTTTAGTAGCGTCGTTTTTCCACAACCAGATGGTCCCAATATAGAAAAAAACTCCCCTTGAAGGATATCTATATTGATATCTTTTAGAACAGTAGTATTACCAAACTTCATAAATACATTTTTTATCGATACACCCATATAAATCCTTAGTTTTTATCTGTGTAATTTTATATCAATAAGATTACAAGCGTGTTACATAATGTGTATACAAGTGCTCTACATGTATAGCGCCAATGTAACAGATTTGTAACTTTGAATCTTTATAATGCTTGTGTATAAAATTTTTATGAAAGGCTATTATTATGAACAGAAGAGACTTTGTCAAAAAAGGTTTAGGTTTAGGTGGCGCAGCTATGGTTGCTCCTATGGTTATGACTAATGCAACAGCGAGCAATAAAGAGTTAAATTTATATGCTTGGAGCGATTATATTAGTGAAGATATGATTAAAGCATTCGAAAAAGAGACTGGCATTACAGTAAAGTTAACTACATATGGCTCAAACGATGAAGTTTTAAATAAGTTAAGAGCATCAAATGGAAAAGGATTTGATATTGTTATACCTTCTGTTACATATGGACAACAGTGGTTCAAATATAAATTACTTCAACCATTAGATATAAAAAAAATAAATGTCGCTGGTTGTGAGCCTTCTATGTGGGAATCATCATCTACTCATGGAGCGGTTTTTAGAGGTAGAAGATATTTGGTACCATTTAACTGGGGAACGGAAGCTATAACAGTAAATAGTGAAAAGTTACCAAATCTTAAACCAAATGAAGTAAGCTATGGAGATATATGGAAAGATGGACTTGATTCAAAAATCACAGTTCGTGCACACTCTGCTTTAATTGGTGCAGGGTTGTATCTTGATAGTATAGGTAAAATTTCATCAAATAGAATGTTGGATACTTATAAAGATGAAAAAGTTATGAGAAAGATATATGGCGAAATTACAGATTATATTATCAGTCATAAGAAAAATATAAGACAATTTTGGTCTAACGCTCAAGAGACAACAAATGCCTTTATGCAAAATGGGTGTATCATAGGTCAAACTTGGGATGGTCCTGCTATGAGAATGATGAGTGAAACAAAAGGAAAAATCAAATTCATGGCTCCAAAAGAGGGAGCAATTACATGGATGGATAGTATGGGGATTCCTAAGGGAGCAAAAAATGTATCTGCTGCATATGCATGGATAAATTGGATATACAATGGTGGAAAAGCTGGTGCTATGCATGCCAATGCATCAGGATATAACTCATGTGCAACAAATGCCTCAGAGTATTTAACACAACAAGCAAAAGAAAATTTTAAAGCAGCATACCCTGGCGATGCTATTAAGAATCTATGGTGGTATCCAATGGAGCCAACATGGTTTGTATCTGCTAGAAATGAGTTTAGAGATAAACTTTTAGCAGCGGATTCTTAATA
>JALSLJ010000088.1 GCA_026988315.1 Sulfurimonas sp.
GAGAACAATAACCCTGTGGGTATCGCTAACATTGTTGCTAATGAAGTTGCTAGAGAGTTAAAAGAGAAACAAGTAAATGAGCTTAAATTTACTCCAAAGCAAGTAGCCCAACTTATTAAAATGGTTGATGATGAAACTATCTCAAACAAAATTGCTAAGTCAGTGTTTGAAGAGATGGCTAAGAGTGGAGAAAATCCTACACAAATTGTGGAAGCTAAAGGGCTTTTGCAGATAAGTGATCCTGCCAAAATTTCACCTATTATTGATGAAATAATTGAGAAAAATCCAAACAATGTTGCTAAATTTAAAGCGGGAAATACTAAGCTATTAGGTTTCTTTGTTGGGCAAGTTTTAAAAAGTACAGGGGGCAAAGCAAACCCAAAAGTGGTAAATTCCCTTGTGGCTCAGAAGTTACAAGAATAGACTAATATTGTTCTATCCTTTGAGTAACGCTAAAGCACCTTTGTAGATGGGTTCATCAATAAAACCATACTCATCATCCACAAAACCTGTGACGCCCATCTCTTGGTGCATCTCAAAAAGTTTCACTACAACTGTTGCTCTTTTTATCTCTTGTTCCTCATCTATAAATGTCTCATTCACGAGCTTTATCTGATCAGGAGAGATACACCCTTTTGAGGAGTAGCCCATACTTTTTTCTAGTTGTATCCACTGAGTAAACTCCTCTAAGTTTTTAAACTCTTGATATACAAAAGAGACAGGATGAACACCCACAGCCTTAGAAGTTATAAGAAAATGTGAAAGCATATAAAGCATAGTTGGATTATCTCTTTGGATGAGGCTCTGGGGAAGTTTCATATCGGCAAATAAATCTAAGATACCTAAATAAAAAGTTGTAACATTTTTATTTACTTTAAGTGAGGCGAGATTATGCCATGCAGATGCAGTTTCTATAGAGAGATGTAGCTCTATAGTATCATTCAAAAGAGCCAAAACATTTTTCACCTCTTGAGTATTTCTAATTTTAGGCACTCTAATAGCATCTGGCATAAACTGATTAAGATAGACAATCTCATCATATCCACCCTCATCTAATGCATTCACTCTTACTACAAGTTTTTTATCGCTTTTTTGATGTCGAGACAAAAATATAGCACAAAGAACAAGAGCAAATGGCTTCTCTTCTAAGCTGACTCCATCTTCAAGGTTTAACATAATACAATCCGCTTCTAAATTTTCTATCTTAAGAAGATGCTTTATATTATTGCATGAGAGCATTAAGACTGAGCGAAAATCTTTTTTTTTATTAATTTCTCTAAATTTTGGAATTGCTAGTTTATCAAGAGCTTCTAAATCTCTCTGTTCATACGCCAATTCTATTGCTTGTATGTTATTTTTTTTCATTAACTACATCTCCTTTTTTCTCATTCACATACAAGTAAAGAGCCTCAACCTCTTTTTTTGTTAAAAAATACCTTGGCATCCCTAATTTTCTAACATTTAAAGCCTTATAAAAATCATCAAAACTCATATTGTTTATAGGGGGGCCTTCAAAAGTTTTTTTCTTTTTTTTATGTATATAAGTAGCAACGAGCTTTCCCTCCCCGCTTTCACCGTGACAATGCTCACATCCAATCCCTCTAGGATTTTTGTAAAATTGCGAAGCATACTCCATTGGGGTGATAAAACTGCCTTTAGCACATAAAAAAAGCGGTAGAATTAAAAAATATATATATTTCATTGTAAAGCGACCTTTTATCAAAAGATAGTATAATAGCAAAAAAATAATTTATGAGGTTTAAATGCAAATTCTTGATGGTAAAGCACTCTCAAAAAAAATAGAGCTTCAAGTTACTGAAGAAGTAAAATTGTTAAAAGAAAAGTGTGGCTGTACACCAGGTCTTGCTGTTGTTCTAGTTGGACAAGACCCAGCAAGTGCTGCTTATGTAAATATGAAGAAAAAGGCTTGTGATAGGGCTGGTTTTTACTCCATAACACATGATATGCCTGAAAGTATTTCTCAGGAGGCCATAGAAAAAACAATTATTATGATGAATAACGATACCAATATTGACGGTATTTTAATTCAACTTCCACTTCCCTCGCAAATTGATACAACAAAAATACTTGAACTCGTTAGCCCTGAAAAAGATGTAGATGGTTTTCATCCCTTTAATGTTGGTCGCCTTGTTACTAATCTTGATGGTTTTGTTCCTTGTACCCCTCTTGGCGTAATGGAACTATTTAAAGAGTATAACATCGATGTAAAAGGGAAAAACTGTGTAGTTATTGGTGCTTCAAACATCGTTGGAAAACCGATGGCATCACTTCTTTTAAATGCAGATGCAACAGTTGAGATATGCCATATATTTACAGATGATTTAAAACGCCATACTTTAAATGCGGATGTTATTTTAGTTGGTGTAGGTGTTATAAACCTAATTACAGAAGATATGGTCAAAGATGGGGTAATTGTTATCGATATAGGTGTAAGTAGAACTGCTGAGGGTAAGCTCGTAGGTGATGTTGACTTTGAGAATGTAAGTAAAAAAAGTTCATATATTACACCAAGTCCTGGTGGGGTTGGTCCTATGACTATCGCCATGCTTCTTAGCAATACACTCAAAGCAGCAAAAATAAATGCTCAAAAACTAAAAGATCAAGCTAAGGACGCAAAATAGTGAAAGAAGTTCTATACAAAGCATACAAGTTTTCAAACTCATGGACGGGAACTATAGTTATAGTTCTTTTTATCATCTTTTTTATAGCACAAGCTTTTAGGATTCCATCTGGGTCTATGAAGGACTCTCTCTTAATTGGCGATCACCTTTTTGCTAAAAAATTTGCTTATGGTATCCCTATGCCTCACATCCCTTTTTTAGAACTCTCTATCATGCCATGGAGCGATAAACTTCGCCTTATGGATGGTGATACTCCAGAGCGTGGTGATATAGTAATTTTCAGACCTCCACACAACACTAAACAACACTTTGTAAAAAGATGTATAGCACTTCCAGGTGATGAACTTTTTGTTCAAAACAAAGACCTATATCTTCACCATCGTGAGGGTGATGAGTGGATTCAAAAAGAGTTTGCTGATTATGAGATAGTAGTTTTAGGTGAAAAACTTTGGGTAAAAAATCCATATATGAAAAAACATCCAGGTATTCATCACGATGAAAAAATCATAAATAATGGACGCTACCCACAACAGCTCTTTAATGTAGCACCTATAAAAATAGATGAAGGGTATTATTTTATGATGGGCGATAACCGTGATCACTCAAATGACAGCCGTTTTTGGGGAAGTGTTCCCTATGACAATATTGAGGGAACGCCATGGTTCATCTACTTTAGTGTGGATGATAACTGGGAGATTAGATGGGATAGAATGGGTAAAACTCCTACTGATTTAGAATCTCCTCAGCACCTTGAATTAGCAAGAGAAGAAAGACATAGAACTGATAAAGATGACCATGGAATCTATTGATTTACTTAAAATATTAGCAGCAGTTCTTGCTTTAGCAGTAGCTATTATAGGGCATGAGATAATGCACGGTTGGGTAGCTTATATGTATGGTGATACAACTGCTAAAAATGCTGGGAGGTTGTCTATCAATCCTCTTATCCATGTTGATTTAGTTGGTACTATAATTGTACCTGCTACTATGTACTTTTTACCTATGCTTCTTGGTGGTGAGAGTGGTTTTCTTTTTGGATGGGCAAAGCCTGTTCCAATAAATACAGCGACAGTTATTAGAAAAGGTGGATACAACGCGGCTATGCAAGTAGATTTAGCAGGAATTGTATATAACTTTACCTTAGCTGCTTTTGCTTCTATCGCTTTAGTTTCTATGGCGCAACCAACATCTGCTGATAGCTTAGTGTATATATTTTTATATCTGTTTGTTATGCAACTACTCATCATAAATGTTGTACTTGGAGTATTTAACCTACTCCCTATCCCGCAATTTGATGGAGCACACTTTGTTATGCACTTAGCTTTAAAATATAAAGTTAATGCTATTGCAGAATTTTTATATAAAAATGAAAAATATGGAATTATTATTGTTTTAATTATTTTAATGACACCATTAAAAGACTATTTATTACTGATGCCTGTACAAACTATTATCAGTTTATTATTATCATAAAGGGAAAAAAATGAAGTTTTATATTGCCACGGATCACGCTGGAATAGATTTAAAAGATTACACTGTAGAATTATTAAAAGAAAAAGGTCACGAAGTTGTTGATTTAGGGCCTTTTGATAAAACAAGAGTTGATTATCCTGATTATGCTCATAAAGTATCATCAAGTGTTTTAGAAGATACAAATGCACAAGGTATCCTTATCTGTGGTTCAGGTATCGGTATGAGTATGGCGGCAAATCGTCATCAGGGGATCCGTGCTGCTCTGTGTCATGATGCGTACACCGCTACTGTTGCTCGTGGTCATAATGATGCAAATATACTATGCTTTGGTGAGCGAATTGTTGGAAAAGGTGTTGCTGAGTCCATCTTGGATGCTTGGATTGCAGGAAGTTTTGATGGTGGTAGGCATTGTAATCGTGTGAAAAAGATAGAACTTAAACAAAGTAATTAAAGTAAAGGAAACACTATGTTTTGGGAATGGTCACTCTTATCAATCTTATCAATTGTATCTATATACCTCTTTGTAAAAATGTTTTATTTTAAAAGCATTACAAACAAAGAACAAAGAGGTAATGACTTAATGAAATTAACGCTAAAAGAGGCTGAGATTTTAATACGAAAGTATCAAATCCAACTCCAGCGTGCTTTAGGAAATGTAGATATTTTAAGTGAAGAATTGACAAAACTAAGAAATGAATTAAAAGTTCTTAAACAAAGAAACACAAAACATAGACAAGAAACTGACCGCCTCAATGGTAAAATCAAAGCACTAGAGAGTCGTATAGACGCTCTACTATAAAAGGAGGAAACACTATGACATTAAGTTCAACAGAGAGAAAAATTTTAGAAGATTCTATAAGAGATATAAAAGATTTTCCAAAACCTGGCATTGTTTTTAAAGATATTACAACGCTTTTAAATGATAAAAAAGCCTACGGCGTTTTAATGAATCACCTATATCAAAGATATAAAGAGTATGACTTAGATTATATTGCTGGAATTGATGCGAGAGGTTTTATCTTTGGTGCGGCTCTTGCCCAAATGCTAGGACTTGGTTTTGTCCCTATCAGAAAAAAAGGGAAGCTTCCATATACAACTATCAGTGAAAAATACTCGCTAGAGTACGGAATTGATGAAGTTGAAGTGCATATAGATGCTTTTAGCGGAATTGAAAATGCAAGAGTTCTTATTATCGATGATTTGATTGCTACAGGCGGCACTGCCAATGCAGCAACAACACTTGTAAATCAAACTGGAGCAAAATGTGTTGAAGCTTGTTTTATCATCGGTCTTACTTTTTTAGAAGGGATAAAAACATTAGAAGAGAAAACAGATGTTTATTCTCTTATAGAGGTTCATTAATGTACATTCCTAGCGCTTCTAAATATGACCCAGATGAAAATGGACACTTTGGTATCTTTGGCGGGCGTTATGTACCAGAAACACTTATGCCAGCACTATTGGAACTTAAAAATGAGTATGAAAAAATTCGTTTTGATAAAGATTTTTGGAAAGAGGTTCATTACTATTTGACAGACTATGTTGGTCGCCCTTCTCCACTCTACTATGCCCAAAATATCTCAAACGAATTAGGTGCAAAAATCTACTTTAAAAGAGAAGATTTAAACCATACTGGTGCACATAAAGTGAACAATGTAATCGCTCAAGGCTTGATGGCTAAAAGACTTGGATATAAAAAAATTATCGCTGAGACTGGTGCTGGACAGCATGGTGTTGCAACTGCTACTATTTGTGCGCTTTTAGGGTTAGAATGTGAAATTTTTATGGGTGCAAAAGATGCACAGAGACAAGAACTTAATGTTTTTCGTATGAAACTCCTTGGCTCTAAAGTAAATGCTGTCGAGAGTGGTTCACACACTCTTAAAGATGCAATGAATGAAGCAATCCGTCATTGGGTTACAAACGCAAGAGATACTTTTTATATCATAGGGACAGTTGCAGGTCCACATCCATACCCAATGATGGTAAGAGATTTTCAAGCTATCATCGGGTATGAAGCAAGAGCACAAATTTTAGAAAAAGAAAACAGATTGCCAGATCATGTTATCGCGTGTATTGGTGGTGGTTCAAACGCTATAGGGATGTTTCAGCATTTCTTAGAAGATAAAGATGTTGAGTGTATCGGTATTGAAGCAGGTGGACTTGGAATTGAAACAAATAAGCATGGATGTTCACTTAAAAAAGGTCGTCCAGGAGTTCTGCATGGTCAAATGAGTTATACACTTCAAGATGAAGATGGTCAAATCCTTGAAGCTCACTCTATAAGTGCGGGGCTAGATTATCCAGGAATTGGACCGGAACACTCTTTTCATAGTGACAACAAGTCTATCACTTACGATAATATTACAGACCAGGAGGCATTAGATGCTTTTGTATGGTTATCTCGTAAAGAGGGAATCATCCCAGCTTTTGAATCTGCTCACGCTGTAGCATACCTCAAAAAACTCTCCAACATCAAAGATAAACTCATCATCGTAAATCTCTCAGGTCGTGGTGATAAAGATATGATTCAAGCAAAAGATATACTTCACTTTGATGACTAATATCTCACTAAAGAAGATTTAGAGCTACCCTTTAGATGTTAATCTTCTTTGGTATCTTTCTTTCAAGTATTTTACAAGCAATTATTCCTAAAACTATCCCTATCGCGTCTGCAACTACATCCAAGGCAGAAAAATAGCGCCCCTCTATAAAATACTGCACAACTTCTATTTGAATCGCAAAAGTTAAAAGTATATAAATTTTCACTTGCATATCCATTTTTAAATACCCAAGGGAGAGTAAAATATATAAAACAAAAAAGGCAAAAAAATGGTTTGATTTATCCCACATGTTTTCTACCATCTCTATTTGAATCGTTGTTGTTGCCAAGTACTCTATAGATACTAGACATATAAAAAATAAAACTTTAAATACATGACTATTTATAACTTTACCAAAAAATCTTAATTCCATTAACTAAGTACCTCTCCATAGATAACCTTATGAATTTCAGATACAACTTCATCATCCCAAAGCAGTTCTTTATGAGTTACATTATCCAACTCTTTATAAAGCGCTAAGTTTTTCACATATTGTTTTAAATTTCTAGCATTTTTTATATATGTTGTCTCATCATCCGTTCCTGCAAAAATATAGGTCTTTGCATTGATCTCTTTGACATACTGCGTGTTATCAAATCTATATCGTAACAACCATGATAATCTTTTTCCATATTTTTCTCTTGCAAGAAGAGCTATCGAATCAAATGAACCAACTAAAAAAACACCTAAAGTATCTGTTTTGCTCGCTACATAAGAAGCAACACTCGAACCTATAGAAAATCCAAGTATATAAAAATCACCATAATTTTTTTGAACTAGCCTCGCTATCTTTAAACCATCATTTAAAATATTTTTCTCATTGATTTTTCCATCACTTTTGCCGTATGATCGGTAATTGAATGTGATAATCCTAACATGAGGATATTTAAGAGAAAGCCTTTTTATCAGCCCTACTGTATCGTGAGAGCGACCACCAAAGAAAAGAAGTGTTGAGTTAATTGTAGGCAGTTTTCTGTACAAATCTTTAGGTTCATAAACAACCCCTTCAAGCTCCACCCCATCATCAGTAGTGACACTGAGGATCTCAAACTCCTCACTCAAATCTTCATCCCGATAATGGATTGGAGAAAAAACCATAAAATACTGCCACTGATAAAAAGCCAGTACTAAAATCAACAATATAAACACTATAAATATTATATAAATCATGGAGTGATTATAACATTTTATATCTAGTTCGAAGATAATACAAATCATTTCTACATCTATCTATTTTGATATTTTAAGAAGCTTTTTGATTAAAAACTCCCCATTTCTAGATGTTACGCATCTTTGCACTTCTAAACATATGCTATAATCATCATTATAATAAGTCCTGAGTCAAAAAATCACCCACTGAAATATTTAAAACTTATAAGTCCTGAGTCAAAAATAACAACAAATCCAGAATATCAAAAGGTTAATACAATGAATAATCAAGATAGTGTAAAAAAAATCGAATGCTTACCTACAATTGCGATAAGTATAGGTGACTTAAACGGTGTAGGGATAGAGATAGCTCTTCGTGCTCATAATGAGATCTCAAAATTTTGTACACCTATCTACTGCATAAATAATCATATGCTCAAACAAGCCGCTAAACTCCTCAATATTGCAATACCTAAAGGGATACAACTCCAAAGCGTAGATGGTGATTTTCATATACAAGCGGGTCAAATAGACGCAAAATCTGGAAGATACTCTTACGACTCTTTTATGAGTGCTATCAACCTATGTGAAACAAAAAAAGCCGATGCTGTTGTAACAATGCCTATAAATAAAGAGTCTTGGATGTTAGGAGGACTAGAGTACAAGGGTCATACTGATCTACTCCGTCATCATTTTAAAAAAGATGCAATCATGATGCTTGGATGTGAGAAGATGTTCGTAGCACTCTATACTGAACACATTCCACTCCGAGATGTTCCATCTTTTATAAAAAAGGATAAATTAGTTGATTTTTTTCTTAATTTACACAAAAGTATCCCAAATGAAAAAATAGCAGTTTTAGGACTCAATCCTCATGCTGGCGATAATGGTGTATTAGGTGATGAAGAGATAGAGATAAATGCTGCTATACAAAGTGCCAATGCTATTATAGACAAAGAACTTTTTATAGGGACTATTGTTCCTGATGTAGCATTCACCCCTTATACAAGAAAAAACTTTAAATATTTTGTCGCAATGTATCATGATCAAGGACTTGCACCACTGAAAGCTTTGTATTTTGATGAAAGTGTAAACATATCATTAAATCTACCTATAATCAGAACTTCAGTTGACCATGGAACTGCCTTTGACATAGCATACAAGGGAAAAGCAGAAACTCTCAGTTATCACAACGCTATAAAAAATGCCATATTATTTATGGGAAAATAAAGATATTACTACTCACATAAGAAAACCTTATATTGATTTATTTGTATTTTAAGAAAAATCAAAAGATTAAGTAGCTACTATACAGACATTATTTTTCAATTAAAAGGGACTCTATGAAATCTTTAAAATTAGCTTTATCAGTAGCAGTAGTAACTATGCTTTCTACTAGTGCTTTCGCAGCTGGGCCACACGACAGTGTAACATGTCTAGGTTGTCACTCTACTCACTTCGCAGTTGATGATAAAATCTTTGCAGTAAAAAATACTGTAATGAAAAATCCTCTTACAAAAAAATCTTTTGATGGTCTTATCGCTAAAAACTGTCTAGGTTGTCATGAATTAACTCAATTTGGTGGAGCTGGAATCAGACCTGTACATATGCATACTACTCACCCAATCGGTATGGTTCCAAATCCAAAAATTGCTAGTGTTCCTCAAACAATGCTAAACGATGGTAAACTTGACTGTGTTAGTTGTCATGAAGCGCATCCATCAAACAAAAACTTTATGTATTTAAGAGTTGATACAGGTAAAGATGGTGAAAACATCCAAAACCTTTGTGCTGTTTGTCATGATGCTAAAGTAGATTTAGGTTCAGCTGGCTTCAAAAAAGTGAGTGATATCAAAATCTTTAGTGCTATGGATCAAGAAAAAGGTTCAGGTTTCTTCTCTAGAGACAAAGTTAGAATTCAAAATAAAACTACATCTTATGTGATGCCGCTTGGTAAAGTTGGAGCAAATGATATTATGCCAAACTACTTAAATCAACCAGACTGGGTATATGCACCTACTGTTAACCCTTTAGCTGATTTTAAAACTAAAAAATCTACAAAAAGAACAACTACAAAAGTAAAATAATACAAAAACTTTTTTACTTAAAAACTAAAGAGATTCTCTCTTTGGTTTAAATCAACCTCATTCTTATATCTTCAGTTATAAAAAATCTCAATCAACAAGCTAACATAATAATATTGATTAAAAACTAATTTTATTTTTATAAAAACTTGTTATAATTATACACATAATCCTCAATAATAACTATAGGTTAACAATGAAAAATATAATCATAATATCACTCTTAGTAACTACACTTTTTTCATCTATGCTTGGCGGTTTACATGATTTAAGTGGCGGAATTGCTACTACAGAAGATGAGCTATGTATATATTGCCACACTCCTGATTTACTTGCAGATGGAACTGCCAGCTTTCCAGTTTATGGACAAGGGGATACTACATCTACACAGTTTATAGATGCAACACTCTCTTGCTTAGGATGCCATGATGGTGTTAGTGCTACATACCAAGCTATAAACCCAATAGAAAATAAAGTGTACTTAGACCGTATGCATCCAGTAGCGATTATCTATAATGAAGCAAAAAGAAGCTTAAGAGATAAAAACACACCTGTAGTAGATTGGCAAAATGCAACTACCATTAATGATTTGTTAGTTAATGGTGAACTACAGTGTGTTACTTGCCATAACCCTCACAGCAATGCTAATAGAAGATTTCTAAGACATAACAATAGTAAAAGTAATTTATGTTCTAGCTGTCATGATATGGGTAATGGATTAACATATCCATAGATAAAATTTATTTGAACTCATTTATCATACCTTTACCTTTATTTTAGTATAATCAAAAAAATTATATAAAGTAGCAATATGATAAATTACGCAACAATAAAACCTTTGCTTTTTAAACTAGATCCAGAATCGGCTCATCATTTGGCTGAGTGTGTTTTAAGACTGCCAAATATCTGCCAAATACCATTTAACTCTTTTTTGAGTTCCCATTTTATTGATGATGAGATTTTATCTCAGGAACTTTTTGGGCGCACATTTTTAAACCCTATTGGTCTTGGTGCAGGATTTGATAAAAATGCTACTATGATTAGAGGTATGCAGGTATTAGGTTTTGGTTATACGGAGATAGGAACATTTACACCAAAACCACAAGCAGGAAATCCAAAGCCAAGAATGTTTAGACATATTGAAGAAGAGTCTATTCAAAATGCTATGGGTTTTAACAATAAAGGACTACTAAAAGTTCAAAAAAGACTCAAAGCTATTTACCCTTTTACAACACCTATCGGTATAAATATTGGCAAAAATAAATTAACTCCTGAGAGTGAAGCGATTAATGATTATACCACTCTCATAAAAGCTACACACACTTTAGGTGACTATATAGTAATAAATATATCTTCGCCAAACACTCCAGGGCTTCGTGATTTACAAAATGAAGAGTTTATAACAAGGCTTTTTACAGAAGCAAAAGCGATAACTGATAAACCTATTTTATTAAAAATTGCTCCAGATATGACCTTAGAAGATGCTGTGGCACTTACTACAATGGCAGTTGATAAAGGTGCGGATGGAATCATTGCAACGAACACAACTATAGACTACTCTCTTGTAAAACATCCAAAAGAGATTGGTGGGCTTAGTGGAGCTGTTTTAAAACATAAAAGTTTTGAAATATTTGAAGCAATCGCAAAAGAGCTTTTTGGAAAAACAATACTTATCTCTGTTGGTGGCATTGACTCAGCTGAGGAGGCTTACAAACGCATCAAAGCTGGTGCTTCTTTAGTGCAAATCCTAAGTGGGCTTATCTTTCATGGTCCAGATATGATTAAAGATATAAACCTTAAACTTGTTGAGCTTATAAAAGCTGATGGATATACAAACATCACACAAGCTATAGGCGCAGATAGAAAATAATATGAAAGCATTCATACTACTTACACTAATTTTAGGGACAATAATGGCATCATCATTACCACAAATAGAAACAAAAACACTTAAAAACGGACTACAAATAGTCGTAATCCCTTTAAAGAACAATACAAATGTAATTAGCACCGATATCTTTTACAAAGTTGGAAGCAGAAATGAAGTGATGGGCAAAACCGGTATTGCTCATATGCTTGAGCATATGAACTTTAAATCTACAAAAAATTTAGATGCGGGTGAGTTTGACAAAGAGGTAAAAAGTATAGGTGGAGTAAATAATGCTTCAACAAGTTTTGACTACACCCATTACTATATAAAATCTAGTACAGATAATCTTGGTAAATCTATAGAGCTTTATGCGGAACTTATGCAAAACCTAAACCTCAAAGATGAAGAGTTTCAACCCGAGCGTGATGTTGTAACAGAAGAGAGATTATGGAGAACAGACAACTCCCCTTTAGGATACCTTTACTTCAAGATGTTCAACAACGCTTATGTGTACCACCCATACCACTGGACACCTATCGGCTTTATGAATGACATACGAACATGGACTATAGAAGATATAAAAGATTTTCACAAGACTTACTATCAACCAGGCAATGCTATTTTAATGGTAACTGGCGACATTGACCCAAAAGAGGTCTTTAAAAAAGCTAAAAAAGAGTTTGCTAACTTAAAAAACACGGCAAAAATTCCTGAGTTTAAATTTGTAGAACCTGAACAAGATGGACCCAAAAGAGTTACTATTCATAAAGATAGTGAAGTAGAGATGATAGCTATCACTTTTCATATCCCAGACTTCAAACATCCAGACCAGCCTACTCTCAGTGCTATTTCTGAGATTTTATTCTCAGGAAAAAGTTCAAGACTATATAAAGATTTAGTAACTAAGAAGCGTCTTGTGAACTCAATATATGCTTACAATATGGAAAGCATCGACCCTGGTCTTTTTATATTTTTAGCAGTCTGCAACCCAGGTGTTCAGGCAAAAGAGGTAGAAAAAGAGCTAATTACACAAATCAACCTTCTTAAAAATAAAAAAGTCACAAAAGCTGAACTTGATAAAGTAAAAATCAATACCAAAGCAGACTTTGTACATTCACTAGAAAGCTCAACTTCTGTAGCAAACCTTTATGGAAGTTATCTGGTAAGAGGTGACCTAGCTCCACTTTTAACTTATGAAGAAAACCTCAATAAAGTAACAGCATCACAAGTTAAAGAAGTTGCAAATAGATACTTTAATTTTGACAAATCAACAACTCTTATACTTAAAAAGGGTGAATAAATTTTAGTTGATACCCTATGCAAATATTATAATTTAATAGTTTTTCGATATAATTTCGCATTAATTAAAGCAAGGCTAAACAGATGAATATAGTAACAGGTTCTTCAACAGCACTAATAACTCCTTTTAAAAATGGGAAATTAGATGAACAAACTTATGCAGCACTTATAAGAAGACAAATTAACAACGGCATGGATGCAGTATGTCCAGTTGGAACTACGGGTGAGAGTGCAACCCTTACTCCAGGTGAAGATATCAGATGTATGGAAATTGCAGTAGAGGTTTGCAAAGGTACCAATACAAAAGTATTAGCTGGTGCGGGAAGCAACTCAACATCAGAAGCGATAAGCGCTGCTAAAAATGCACAAAAATGTGGTGTAGATGCTATTTTCTCAGTAGCACCATACTATGTAAAACCATCTCAAGAGGGTCTTTACCAACATTATAAAGCTATTGCTGAGTCTGTAAGTGAACTTCCCTTTATGCTTTATAATGTTCCAGGACGCACAGTGGTTGACATCTCTGCAGATACCGTCATTAGACTTTTTGATGATGTAAAAAACATCTATGGAATTAAAGAGGCTACAGGAAGTTTAGAGCGTGCCGTAGAACTTCTTTCTCGCCGACCCAAACTGAAAGTATTTTCTGGTGATGATGCTATTGATTATCCTATTTTAGCTAATGGTGGAGCTGGCATAACCTCTGTTACATCGAATCTTATGCCTGATTTAAAATCAGAGTTAGTGAAACTCTCACTTGTGGGTGACTTTACAGGAGCAAAAGCTATCAACGATAAGCTCTACCCTTTAAACTCAGTAATGTTTTGTGAAGCTAATCCAATCCCTATAAAAGCTGCTTTGTATATAGCTGGACTTATTGATACTCTTGAGTATCGCCTTCCTCTTACTGCTCCAAGTTTACACAATATGAAAAAAATCGAAGAAGTTATGAAAAATTACGAAATTAAAGGACTATAAGATGGAAAAAACTATGGTAGGAAAAACTTTATTTGTAAGTGGTGGCACTCGTGGTATCGGTAAGGCAATAGCGTATGCCTTTGCTGCTAAAGGTTGCGATATAGCATTTACCTATGCTTCATCCTCTGACACTGCAAATGAAATAATCGCTGATATTGAAAACAGATACAGCGTTAAATGTAGAGCTTATAAACTAGATATATTGGAACCATTGACTTACAAAGATGTGTATAAAGAATTTGATAAAGATTTTGATAGACTTGATTACTTTATCTCAAATGCTATCATCTCTGGTCGTGCTGTTGTTGGTGGTTTTGCTCCATTTATGAGACTCAAACCAAAAGGTTTAACAAATATCTATACTGCTACAGTTTCTGCTTTTGTTGTTGGAGCTCAAGAGGCTGCAAAAAGGATGGAGAAAACTGGTGGCGGCTCAATCATCTCCATGAGTTCAACTGGTAACCTTGTCTATACTCCAAACTACTCGGGTCACGGTACAAATAAAGCTGC
Organism: Sulfurimonas sp.; assembly: GCA_026988315.1. Lineage (GTDB taxonomy): Bacteria > Campylobacterota > Campylobacteria > Campylobacterales > Sulfurimonadaceae > Sulfurimonas. Next base: position 14,609 of record JALSLJ010000088.1, read on the forward strand.
CATAGAAACTATGATTAAATATGCTGCTACAGAACTTGGAGAGAAAAATATCCGTGTAAATGCAGTAAGTGGTGGTCCAATTGATACAGATGCACTCAAAGCTTTTCCTAACTACGAAGAGGTCAAAGCAGAGGTTGTAAAACGCTCTCCATTAAGTCGTATGGGTGATGCTACAGACCTTACGGGTGCTTGTATTTTCCTTTGCGAAGAGAACTCTTCATGGCTAACTGGTCAAACTATTGTTATTGATGGTGGCACCTCTTTTCAGTAAGCATTTGCTTACTGCTAGCAACCATTTTAGTTTGAAAAGACTATTAATCTTCCACTTATTTCTACATCTTTAAATGCAAACCTTTCTTTTATCCACTCTATTGTACATTTATGATAAAAAAATACATGGGAGGGATCATTTTTATAATACCACGAATCAAACTCTATACTGTCATCATAAATTTCTGTCATGCAGTAAAGTTTTCCATCTTTATGCAACATACTTTTGAGTAATGCAAACTCCTTGTATGGATAGTGAAAGTGCTCTATCACCTCACAAGACGATATATAATCATACCTTTCACCTAGTAACTCTTTGTAATTATGAAAAATTGGATCATAGGGGCTAATATCATAATTATTATCTCTAAGTACCTTGGTTATCACTGGTCCGGTTCCTGCACCAAAATCTAAGCCTTTAGAGTTTGGATTAAAATCCCTCATCACTGACAATGTAATGGGTGAAACAAATTTTTGATAATTAAAGTCTTCCACAATATTTTCATGTTGTTCATATATTGATTTCTCAACTTCAAAACTCGGCTTAGAGTCATCATTAGTAAATACAGCCAAACAATTTCCACACTGATAATAATGAATATTGTTATTTTTATAAATAAGAGAACCAAATTCTCTACAAAGTGGGCAGTTCTCATCTTGTTTTAGCATAATAAAATTCTTTTTCGGTAGAATAGCAATATTATAATATAACCTTGCTTTCATAGAATACTTATTCTTTTCTTTGTTATATTAATTAAGTAGTTACATATATCTACACTTTATTAAAAATATATAATTAATACAAATAATACTCATGGTTATCACAAAACTTAGGTAAAATTACTAAGTTATCACTTTAGAAATATTTTTTAACTTAATTTATAAATATATTTATTTTATGGCACATTGATTGCTATAAATTAATGTAAATTTACTTTATAGGAATAGCGCAATAATGCTTACAAGAAAATTTAAAATTATGTTTGCTTCAACTATGTTCGCATCCGCTGCTATTCTCGCTAGTAACTGGGAAAAAATTAATGAAAACTACGAAACAGACAATCTTTACAAGAAAATTATTTTAAAAGAAAAAAGTGTCTTAGCGCTTATGCAGAGTAAATACGGCTTTCAATTTGATGTACCTATTATACTTACAAAACAATTAGAAGATAATGTTTATGGGGTAACTATTTGTGATAAAGATGATTCCATTAAAATATATTTAAATAAAAAAATAGTTCAAAACAATCTTGACTATGTTCTTGATACAGTGATCCCTCACGAATATGCTCATGCTCTCATGTTTAAGCAAAAACTTTTAGCTAAAAATAGAGATGGATATGCTTTGAGAGTTAGGCAAGTTGGTCTCACACATAAAAGCAAACATGATGGTCACAACCATATTTGGCAAAAAACCTGTAAGGACCTTGGTGGAGATCAATGTCAGAAATTTGTTACTCATAAAGATGCCAAAATGAGTCAACTTTTCTAAAATCTACATTACTTCATCCAATTATAATCAAGCTATCTACTACGCTCTACTATCGCTTAAGATTATTTACTGTTTGAAGCATTTCATCACTTGTCGTTATTACTTTCGAATTAGAATCATACGCTCTTTGACCTGATATAAGGTCAGTTAACTCAACAACAAGTTCAACATTACTCAACTCAACAAAACCTTGTCTTAATTGCCCTAAACCATCAAGACCTGGTGTTCCCTCAACAGGTTGACCTGAACTATCAGTCTCAATATATAAGTTATCTCCCATAGAGTGAAGACCAGCTGGATTTATAAAATTAGTAAGTGTCATTTGACCTATCTGTGTTGCTTGCACCTGTCCTGGTTGAACAACAGTGATTGTACCATCTGTACCAACACTAATATTGGTTGCATCTGGCGGGATAACGACTTCTGGAATAACTTTATAACCATCACTATTTACTAAAGTTCCATTACTGTCAACTTTAAATGCACCATTTCTTGAATATACTTCTGTACCATCAGCAAGCTCAAGTTTAAAAAATCCTCCACCTGTAACTGCAAGGTCAAGTTCATTATCGGTTTGCTTCAAACTTCCTTCTGAAAAAATTTTACTAACTGCAGTTGGTCTTGAACCAAGTCCAACCTCTATACCAGTAGGACTCTTTGTTACATCACTTGTAGCAGTACCTGCGTATTCCATAACAGAGTACATAAGATCAGCAAATTCTGCACGAGATTTTTTAAATCCTATTGTATTAACATTCGAAATATTATTGGCTGTTACATCTATTTGTGTCTGCATACCCAACATTCCTGTTGAAGCAGTATATAATGATTGCATCATCTCTTAACTCCTTAAGCTTTTTTAGCAATTTTTTCTATTGCATCACGATTCATATCATTCATCTGAGTATCCATTGCTTTTTGATACATCCCAACTAAACGATTTGTCTCAATCATCTGTGTCATCATCTTTACAGCATTTACATTACTTCTTTCCACAAAACCCTGAATAACTGCGCCACTCTCTTCTAAGCTTTTTAGTTGCTGCACATCTTCGTAGCTATATAGATTGTCTCCCTCTTTTTGAAGAAGGTTGATATTATCAGGCTGTACTACAAACAGCTTAGAATTTAATGTTAACTTTGCAGAATTTGGTAAATTTGTATATAACTGCCCATTTTTATCCATCTCTATAATAGTGTCTTGTTCAGTAAAGCTAATGCCATTACCTGTCTCAAAATAATCACTAGGTAAAACTTCATAGCCCTGCTTTGTAACTAGCCTACCTTCATCATCTTTAGTAAACGAACCATCCCTAGTAAGTTTAGCTCCATCTGGAGTTTTAACAAGAAAAAATAACCCTTCCCTTGAAAGAGCAAAATCCAAACTATTTCCAGTTTGTTGCATATCACCAAGTGATTGATCAGTATATGAATCAACTATTTGAGGGGCTCTCGTCATTGTTCTATTTAGAAACTCTGCTGCTTCTTTTGTATGGTTGTTATTTGGCAGTTCATCTCTTGCTTCTTTATAAAGTCGCATAAAATCACCAATAACTAAGTTATCTTGTTTAAAACCAGCAGTATTAACATTGGCAAGATTATTCGATATGGTATCTAGCCGATTAAACTGTGTAACCATTCCCGCTGCCGCGCTATAATAACCTGTCTGCATAAAATCCCTTTCTGTGCATCTATTTTCTTTCTCATAGCAAAGAGTGTTCCAAAAAATCAAAAGGTTTACAATACAATAAGTTAAGTCCTGAGTCAAAAAGATGGCTAATGCGAGACAAAAACCAGCAGGAGCTACAGCTAGTCCTACAAATATATGCCTAATTGGTGTTATTTTTGATTTAGGACTTATTCAAAATACCTCGAAAACATTTTCCATAATTTTTCATGAATCCACTTATAATAAATTTATTTTGTTATAATTACCCATTAGAAAATCAGGAATTTATAAATGCAAACATTTGGAATATTTTCAACAAATATTGATCTAGAATACTTAACAAAACAATACATCTATCTTCCATTGGAAGATGAAACTATAGATACGAAAGAGTTAAAAGCTCTTCTAAAAAACAAACGCAAAACTGTTGCTGGCACCATATTTTTATATAATCCAACTATGAGTCCTCTCGGATACAATAATGAATCAACTCTTGCGGAACAAGGGTATGAGTTTGATGGTGAATACTGTGAACTTAACTTCGATGCTAATTGTAATCTTTTTGCAACTGCATTAAAAAAAGAGTATAAAGGCAAGCTTGTAGAGATTAAATACCTTTTTAATCTCAATAAAGCCAACATTGAACCAACTCCTATCTTAGAAGAGTTTGATGCTGATTTAGATAGATATACAAGTAATCAACTCACCCGTTATGACAAAAAACTAAACTATCAAGACTATTTAAACATGAGTCTAAATGGTAAGTGGGTTTTCTTTGCCTCTGGAAACAAATATGACAGACACCATAAAGAGATTATCAGATATGCAAGAAGTTTAGCTGCCCATGTAAAAAAACTCGGCAAAGAGATATCTTTTATGCATGATAGAAACTATGATGCGGAGGAATCAGTGGATGTTGCGTATTTCCTACCTCCAATTGCAGCTGGAAAACTAAAAGATATTCGTGCTAATGCTTTTAAAAATGCCTTTAGAACAAACCCACCAACTATTCAAAGAATAGGATAGTAATATTTGCTACAAATGAGTAGTTTAAAGATTTTTTCTTAGATATACAAAGAAGTTTATATAAAATCAATGCTTCTATTAATCGTAAAAGAAGAGATATTAGAGTTTTTTAGCCCATCTAGCAAAAAATCTTGCTGGGCTAATTCTCTCACTAATTTTTTCACCACTTAGTATATGTTTTGTTAAAATCTTTGCCAAATATGGTGCTAAAACAAAACCGTAACCACCATTTCCATTTATCATATACAGATTTGGGTAGTATAAAAACTCTTCAAAATCAGGCTTTTTAACTCTGATTTTTCTCATAGAAGTTGCAAGTGTCTCTTTGGATAAGACTAAAGAACCTAAAAGCGGCATATAATCAAATGAGCCTGACCTGAGACCTGTATAATCATTTATAACCTCTACATTTTCAAGGTTCATGGTTCTGGAGGCTTTTTCTAAGAGTTCAGCACGCCCCTCTTCAAGGTTGTACTTTTCTTTATTTTTTTGTGGATGGTAGTGAACATTATGGGTAGCCCCTAGAGCTAAAACACCATCTTTACTCGGGCTTATAGATAAGAACTGATGAATTGAGTAGGGATTAGGAGTTGTTGTTTTCACATCAATGCGGTGTCCCCAAACTCCTCGTATCTGGATGTAAGGCTCTTTTATAACAGCCTCATATGCACCAGTTGCTAAAACTACATCTTTAGCAGTATAGGTATCATTAATAATCCACACCCCTTCATCATAAACTAAACTGGTCACTTTTTCTTTTACAAACTTAGCATCCCTGCTCATCGCTTCACACATCCCTTTAGCGTTTACAACACCAGCGTCCATATAGATACTCTCTTTGTCTTTTACTTGAGGCTCTAGTGATTCTAAAAGCTCTTGAGGTTGGGTTTTCATCTCTAAGGGTGTGTTTTGTTTATAATGTCTTAAAATAGCAGAGTCTTTCTCATCATGAGCGATGTGCAATAGTGGAACTTTTGTAAGCAGATGCCCAAAGTTTTTCTCATAAAACTCCATACTGTAAACAAAAGCATCATGGAGTAAATCTTTGAGCTCACCAGACTTGGAAAACTTAGGAGCGATAAAAGCACCAGCGGCACCACTGCCACCACTCGCAATACCTCCCATATCAAAAATGACAACATTTTTATTTTTTTGCGTTAATTCATAAGATACACTACATCCATTGATTCCAGCGCCGATTATTGCTACATCATACAAATTCACTCCAGTTTATTATATTTCTAATATTATCTACTTTATTGTTAATAGGAAGTTTATTGTCAACTTTTTACAGCTAGGATACTTATTTTAAAACTTTAAAGCTAACATTATGACAATTCTAAATTGAAATGAAGATTTTACAAGTATAATACACCAATATTATAAAGCACTGCCTAGGGATTACTCGGGTTTAAATGCGAAAGTCAAGATAGGATATCAACAACTATGGAATTTACTTTAGAAGCTACTTCGAAAAAAGCTCGTGCTGGCATAATAAAAACAGCCCACTCAACTATAAAAACTCCTGTATTTATGCCTGTAGGAACATTAGGGAGCATTAAAGCACTTGATATGGATGATGTTTTACACTTACTAGGTGCTGAGATAATCTTAGCAAACACTTACCATATGTATCTTCGACCTGGGGATAAAACAGTGGAGAAAATGGGCAAACTCCATAAGTTTACAACCTATCCAAAAAGTTTTTTAACAGATAGTGGTGGATTTCAAGCATTTTCTCTCTCTGACATCTCTAAACCAAAGGAAAATGGTATAGAGTTTCGCTCCCATATTGATGGTTCAAAACACTTTTTTACACCTAAAGGGGTGATTGACATCCAGCACAACCTTGGTTCAGATATTATGATGATTTTAGATGATTTAGTTGCCCTCCCTGCTACTCAAGAACGCATTAAACTCAGTATTGAGAGAACTACAACTTGGGCTAAAGAGTCTATAGAGTATTTTCGTTCTAAACAAAAAGATGGTATCGGTGTTGAACAAAATATTTTTGCCATCATTCAAGGGGGAACAGACAAAACATTTAGAACAAAGAGTGCAACAGAGTTGTGTGCTCTTGATTATGATGGTTTTGCTATTGGTGGATTGTCAGTTGGTGAACTAAATAACGAAATGTATGACACGGTTGAGCATACAGTACAGTATATGCCAGAGGATAAACCTCGCTATCTCATGGGTGTTGGAACTCCAGAAGACCTCATAGAAAACATAGAACGAGGCATAGATATGTTTGACTGCGTTATGCCAACACGAAATGCTAGAAACGGGACTCTTTTTACATCTTTTGGTAAAATAAACATCAAAGGTGCAAAATTTAAAGAAGACGAGGCACCAATAGACCCAGAGTGTCAATGCCTAACTTGCAAAAGATACACACGAGCATACCTAAACCACCTCTTTCGTTCTCGTGAAATCACCTATTTTAGACTAGCCACTCTGCATAACCTGCACTACTACCTTAACCTTATGAGAGAGGTTAGAGAAGCTATACTTGAAAATAGATTTGCAGAGTATAAGCAAGAGTTTTATAGAAAAAGAAGCTAATAAATATTTTTTATCTATGTTAAGTATTTCAAAATCCAAAATTTAGCTTTTCCAAATTAAGTATAAACAAGTAATAAATAGTTAAAATTTCATAATTATAAAAACAAGGACTTTTTTGTTAAACCTTCCAAATGCGTTAGCATCACTTAGAATACTACTAGCACCTTTAATGTTTTGGATTATACTTAATCCTGAATTTTTTACAGATAATGGCTATCATATCACATGGAACTACTACTTCGCATCACTTTTGTTTGTACTTGCATCTGCAACTGATTTTTTTGATGGTTACATAGCACGAGAATGGAATCAGATGACAGTCTTAGGAGCTATACTAGATCCTTTAGCAGATAAGATGCTTACTCTTGCTGCATTTCTAGGGCTTATGATGATTGGTGAGGCTTCTGCTTGGGCAATCTATATCATCATTGTTCGTGAGCTTTTCATCACTGGAATCCGAACAGTTGCTGTGAGTGAAGGGATTAGCGTGAAAGCTTCATGGGCTGGAAAAATAAAAACTGTAGCACAAATGATTGCCATAGGTTTTTTACTTATGCACTGGCCTTTAGGGACAGAGCTTCTTTGGTTTGCAGTTGCACTTACAGTCTATTCAGGACTAGAATATCTTTGGGGTTTTAGAGCTGCAATAATAAAGGAAAACAAATAATGAGTTGGTTAGTATCTTTAGGTGTTTTATCTGCACTTATCTTTTTTCATGAGCTTGGGCATTACGCAGCAGCCAGACTTATGGGTGTTTATGTAGAGGTTTTTAGCATAGGTTTTGGTAGTAAGGTAGCATCATTTAAAAAATGGGGAACTGAATGGAAAATCTCTATGATTCCACTTGGCGGATATGTAAAGATGAAAGGTCAAGATGACAGCGACCCTGCAAACATTAGTCTCGATGATGACAGTTACAACACTAAAACACCTGTGCAAAGAATCTTTATACTTCTAGCTGGTCCTGCCGCAAACTTTGTTTTAGCATTTATACTCTACTTTATCATTGCACTCGGTGGTCCAAATATACTCTCTCCTGTTATTGGTCAGGTTGTAAAAGACTCACCTGCATTTGTTGCTGGACTTGAAACAAATGATACGATTCGCTCTATCAACGGTACAAATATCTCTACATGGAAAGATATGGCTGAGATTATCACAACATCTGAAGGATCACTTAATATAGAGATACAAAGAGATGGTTTTATTGAGTATAAAATACTTACTCCTAAAATCACTGAAACAACCAATATATACAATGAAATAGTACAAAAAAAGATGATAGGAATTGGGAGTGCTGGGGTTACTCATAAACTCGAATTAGGTATAGGTGAGACTTTATCCTACGCAACGGAACAAACAATATTTGCTTCTACTCTCATCTTCACTGGTGTAAAAAAACTTCTCTTTGGTGAGGTTCCAGCTGAGGATTTAGGCGGGGTAATAAGCATAGTAAAACTAACCTCTGATGCAACGGATGCAGGTTGGATGGCAGTACTATTTTTTGCGGCACTTATCTCTGTAAACTTAGGTGTTTTAAATCTACTTCCAATCCCTGCATTAGATGGTGGACATATAATGTTTAATCTCTATGAGCTTATCAGAAGAAAAGCACCAAGTGAAGCTGTTATAATTAAACTCACAATAGCTGGATGGGTAGTTCTTTTCTCACTAATGGGGCTTGGACTTTATAATGATATAAATAGATTAATGGGATAAAAGGAATGAAGATAATGAATGAAGTTGAATACAAAATATATATAGATGATATAATTAGAAGAGTTGAAACAGCTAGACTTAAAGTAAATGATTACCATATTGTAAAAATCATAGCAATTAGTAAATACTCTACTCCTGATGATATACAAAAACTTTACAAAATAGGTCAAAGAGCTTTTGGTGAAAATAAGGTTCAAGACTTAAAAGTAAAAACTCAAGAACTTGAAGAGTTGCCACTAGAGTGGCATTTTGTTGGAAATTTACAAAAAAACAAAATAAATAATTTGCTAGATATAAATCCTGCCCTATTTCACGCATTAGATTCTCTTGAGTTAGCACAAGAGCTACAGAAGAAGCTTGAGGCAAAAGAGATGACTCTTGACACTCTCCTTCAAATAAATTCTGCAAAAGAGGAATCTAAATATGGTGTAATGCCAGAAATTGCATATGAAGTATATACAAAGATACAAAAAGAGTGTCCAAATATCAACCTTAAAGGTGTTATGAGCATTGGTGCACATAGTGATGATAAAGAGATTATTAAGAAGAGTTTTGAGATAACCTATAATATTTATAAATCTTTAAATGGAGCAACAATTTGTTCTATGGGGATGAGCGGTGATTTTGAGCTTGCTATTGAGTGTGGCTCTAACATGGTTAGACTTGGCTCGGTTTTATTTCCTAAGTAACTTTTTTAAAGATAGTGTGGCAAAGCCACACTACTCAATATAAAACTATTTTATCTCAGATAGTAGTTTTGGATCAGTTACCAATTTTCTTACACCATGAGCATGGTCTTCTTTAAACACATTATCGCCATCACACCATTGACCAATTGTTTTAATGTCAAGCTTAGCACATTGGGGACGAACACTCCATGTTGCTTTATAAGGTGAACATTTAGTGTAATCATTATAACTTGGTCCTGTTGTAGAACCTATAAATTCAACTGACTTTCCAGTATTTGTAGGAATAGCCTTTGGTTGATGAAGACCATTAACTATATTTCCATCATATGTAAGTTTAGTAAAATCTAAAGCATTTGAATCATTAACTAAAGTAAATACTTGAGTTTCAACACGAAGATTTGGATTTGCACAACTATCAGATACACATGAACCTAAACCTTTACCAGGTTCAATGTCACATGAAGTAAATACCCAATGAACTTCGATAGTATCACCTGGAACTAAATCACCATGTTTACCTTTACAGATTTTTTCCTCTGTTGGTTTCAACTCAGCTGGGGAAAGTGTTTTACTTATACTGCACTGATAACCACTATCGTAACCATGTTCACCATCACCTGCATAAATTGAAAATTCTTTTGCTTTATGCTCAGCATTTTCATGAAAATGTATATTACATAAATTTAGATTTTTATAACTTGGGGCAATAGAGATAAGGTGTTTGTTTTCACCAAAAAGAGAATCTATATCTCTTGGTGTTTGCGGACCATAACCTTTGCACATACCCTCGTTTTCGCTCTCACTATGTGCACTAGCCATTAAAGAACTACTCAATAAAGCAACACACACACTACTAGTTAAAAATTTACTTATATTCACTATACTAACCTTTTTTTTAAAATACTCATGAAGTATATCAAAAAAAACATTAAAATATCATAAAACAATCTTATATTTAAGAGTGGATTATTTCATAACATTTCTAGCATTTATTTTTCTAAATAGGTCTGTTGTATGCACAAAGAGTGACCTTCAAGGAGAAAAATTTTACCATCTATTTGATTTTTGCCATCTTTACACATACGATAATCTGATAATAAATCACCCCCAGTTTGATAGACCAACATAACCCCAGTAAGTTCCTCCACTTGCTAACAAAGTCTTACTTAACAAAGTAGCAAGAAGAGCACCTGCCAATATGTTACTTAATTTCATCAAATAACATTTTTTAATATTTTTGAAATCATATCTATTTTTTATAAACTACAGCTAAAGTAAAAAAGTATTTATATATTTGATGAAACTTTAACAAAATATGCGATACTATTTTAAAATTTTGAAAATAATAGTTAAGGAAATATGTTGAGTTTAAAAAACGATATTAATATGGTAAAAGAAGAGTTAAATTCTGAAGAGAAATTTTTTGAAAAAGCTGTAATGACAGAAAAGTTTGTAAAGAGATATAAAAACTTAATGATAGGATCTCTTGTAGTTGTTGTTGCAGTAGTGGCTGCTAATATTGCTTATGACATCAACAAACAAAACAACATAGAATCTGCAAACCAGATACTTTTAACACTCAGTGCAAACCCAGACAATACACAAGCCTTAAAAGAGTTAAAAGATATAAGTCCAAGATTGTATGATGTATGGCTTCTCTCAAAAGCTATTGTAGCTAAAGATATGGCAACATTAAAAGAGCTTAAAAGCTCAAAAGTTATGCTTGTTGGTGACTTATCAGCATATGAACTAGCACAAAACTCTAAAGATATTGACGCGTTAAATGATTATGCTTCAAAACAAAACTCTATCTATAGGGAATTAGCACAGGTCCAGTCTGCTGTAATGCTAATGCATGAAGGTAAAACAGATTTAGCACACCAAAAACTTGCAACTATAAGTGAGCAATCTTCTTTATACAAAGTAGCTCAAGCCTTGCTTCATTATGGAGTAAAGTAAAACTTTGAAAATATTTTCACTTTTTTTTATTGTAGCAACTCTACTCTTTACTGGCTGTAGTAGCAAAAAGGTTTATGAACCTGAAAATGTTACAAATCATTGGCACAAATATGGTGATACAAACCAAAGCATCATCGATATAACATCAGATTTAGCACTTCTTGAAAATCAAAAAGTTTTATCTAAAGATGGCACTATTGATGTTGCAATTGACAAATCTTATAGACTTCTTGGCAGTAGTGATGGGTGGATAATCAGTTCAAATGTTGAGGGGAATGTAACTTTACAATATATCGAGGATAACTCTACACAAGAAAACTTTACACTTAAAAAGACTATTGCAGCTGCTAGTGTAAAAAACAATATACTGGCTGTTTTGTTTGCCGATAATGAGATGGCACTTTATAATATCTCAACAAAAGAGTTACTTATAAAGGTTCAGGGAAAGGCACCCATAGTTGTTGATTCAAGAATAGTCAGCCCATATTTTATGAATGATTTAGTTTTATTTTTAACACTTGATGGGAAAATAGTTATTGTAAACTCTACACTGAAAAAGAAACTCAGAACTATTATAGTTTCATCTGAAGACCACTTTAACAATATCATATACTTCAATGTAATTGATGGAAAACTCATTGCTGCAACAGGTCATAAGATACTCTCTCTTGCCGAGAAAGAGATTCGTGTCAAGTATGAAATTCGCACTATTGTTTATGACAACAAAGATATTTTCATCACAACAAAACAGGGCGAGGTTCTATCTTTAACACCAGATTTGCAAGTAAATGCAAAAACTAAGTTTCCATTTGCTCACTTTATTGGAGCAATCAGCACTGATGATAAATTATATCTTTTAGAAAAAGAGGGTTATATCATAGAGCTCTCAAAAGATTTACTTGAATATACTGTATATGAAGTTGACATTGATGATGGGTATATATTTGTTGGAGATAAAACTTTCTATATAGATGATGAGTTTATCTCAATAAAGTAATGTCAAACGAACTAGAGGCTTTTATAGAGTTTATACGCATAAGAAAGTCTCTAAGTAAGAAAACCATTGAGGCTTACGGTAGTGACTTAAGCTCTATAGAAAATGAACTCTCAAAACCACTTATAAAATTAGACTCATCCACACTTTTAACCCTACTCTCAAAATATAAAAACAAAAGAACACTTAACAGAAAACTATCATCAGTAAATGCTTTCTTTGCCTTTTGTTATAAAAGTCAGTTTAACGATACAGTTACAAAACTAAAATTAGCAAAAATTCCAAAACATCTTCCAACATTTTTATCTTTTGATGAGATACAAAATTCACTCAAACTTATAGATACCTCTACTTGGATAGGGCTTCGTGATTATGCTTTAATCCTATTTTTATATGCAACAGGTACTAGGATTAGTGAATGTTTGGCTCTCAAAAGAGATGACATTGATGGGGAGTGGTTGCATATACGACACGCCAAAGGTGAAAAGGAAAGGATAGTACCCATAGCTAAAGTTGCAAGGGAAGCAATAATCACTTATTTGAATGCATTTAAATACGAAAGAGAATCTATTTGGTGCAACTATAAAGGGGATACACTCAGCAGAATAAGTGCGTACAAAATAACACAAAAATATTTAGGTGTCTCGCCACATGTTTTAAGACACTCTTACGCAACCTCTCTCATAATGGGAGGAGCAGACTTAAGAGTGGTTCAGGAGTTACTTGGTCACTCATCACTACTAACAACTCAAATCTATACCCACATCCAAAAGCAAAGCCTAAAAGAGACTGTTGAAGTGTGTCATCCCATGTCTTAATCGTGATAAGTATCTCTAATTAATAAAAAGTCGTCTAAATTATCTTTAAAAAGTTCCACTAGCTTCGGATCAAAATGTTTACCACTCTCTTGATCAAAAAATTCTAAAATCTTATCTAATTCCCAAGCCTTTTTATATATTCTATCACTCCCTAAGGCATCAAAAACATCTGCTACAGCAGTGATGCGACCATATATATGGATATCTTCACCTGCTAATCCATTTGGATACCCTGTGCCATCATACTTCTCGTGGTGCTCTAAGGCAACTGTAGCCGCAGCTTTAAGGATAGGTTTATTGGACATTTTAAGCATATTAAACCCTAACTGTGCATGAGTTTTCATTATTTCAAACTCCTCTTGTGTGAGTTTTCTCGGAGCATTTAAAATTTCATCTGCGATAGCAACCTTACCAATATCATGCATTGGTGAAGCCATTTTTATGAGTTCTGATTCCTCTTGTGAAAGTCCGTATAATAGTGCAAGCTTTTGAGAATAAAGAGCTACCCTTTTTACATGGTATCCAGTTTCACGCGACCTTGTCTCACCTATCTCACCCATCGCATAAATAACTTCTCTTTGAGTTTCCTCTATAGCATTGTTAAGCTCTATAATCTTAGTGACATCATGAACATAAATGAGCAATATCTTATCCTCTTTTACACCTTGGAGATACACTTGATAGGTTTTAGAATCTACTACATATATACTTTCTTCATTGGCACTTGTGCTAATAAGTTCTTTCATATTAGTGATATTTAAATCATCAACACTCTGAATATGTTTAAAGTCACTCTTTGCTATACGATTTTCAAACAACTTCTTGTCATTGCTGTCAAAAATAAAAGAAGCAGATCTGTTGTATTTTGGTAACTGCGATATATAATAACTATCAAGACTAAATCTCTCATTTATTTTAAATAATGAATAAAAAAAACAGTGTTTTGTAAGTGCAGAATGAAAAAGAACAATACTTATAATTGCAAGCCAAAAGTAACCGTAAGCGACACTTACGAACAAGACAATAGAGGCTGCCATAAACCTTAAATAGGACTCAGAGTTACTCATATTACAACTAGCATTTTGTGAAAACATCTTCAACCTTAACATATTATTTTATTTTGGTTACTATAACCTATCTCGGCTTAATTATAAGTACCTCTCCATAAATAACTCAACTTCAGAAGCTTAAAAAGAGGGCTAATACAAGGCGAAAGCTCGTAGGAACTACTGGTAGTTTCAAGAGTTTTCAACGAAGTAGTAGCTCTCTTTTTAAGCTTCCCTTCGGGCGAAAAGCAAATAGCCCTAGTCCTGCAGAAATCTGCCTAGCACTAGAGCTATTTGCTTTTCGCTGAAGCTGGGGTTATTTATGGAGAGGTACTTAAAATAAAGTTCAATACTTTTTTTGATATAATAACTATATCATATAATATAGTTATTATATTAGTTATTTTAAAAAGAGGTTCTCTACTTAACTTTTTGAGCATTGTAAAAGCTTTTTCTACTAAAAAATGCTCCTTGTTGGATGTTAGAGATGTTTTGACTCAGAACTTAATTTAAAGCGAAACAATGAACAAAGTAAATAACAATTTTTTTTCAAAACCATATTTAAGATCACTCTTTTTTATCCAAAATAATTGGCACCAGCATGGTGTACTTATTCATACTCTTCGGGTTGCCTATTATTGTTTAAAAAACAAAGAGTACAAACTATTAGCGGCTGCCTTGCTTCATGATATTGGAAAGCCCTCAGTTGCCTACCAAAAGAGTGAAGATATTGAACATGGAGAGTATAGCTTTACAGACCATGAAGAGAAAAGTTACCAGATTATTAAAAATTGGTTTTTTGTCAGTGACTACACAAAAGAGATAGTTCGCTATCATTATTTAATTCGCGATATTCAAAAGAGTAAAAAAGAGGACTTATCAAGATATGCTCTTAAAAAAGATATTTGGGATACTTTAGATGAAGAGATACAAGAAGATTTGAAAAGATTTTTACATTATGACGACTTAGGAAAAGGAAAAAAAAGAAGATAATCAAATAAAAAGTAAAACTAATACTAAATTAACATTTTTTATATAAAATTCTTGCAAATATTTTTAAGGAAAGATTTTCAATGGCAAAAAAGCTACTCCCTTTTTTAATTATTATCATCATTATCATTATTATTGTAGCAATATTTTTATCTTTAGCATCCACAAAAAGGATGATAGTTATTCAAGAGGGAAATCTTCAGCAATTACCAATAAAGATGGAACTAAGTAAATATCAAGACAGTGATTGTGGGATGGTGATAGAAGATTTACAATATGCTTCTCAAGTTGTTGCAAAAAATGGTAAAACTTGGTTCTTTCATGACCATGGAGGGTTTATTAATTGGCTCAAAGATAAAGAGTTCAAAGATGATGTAGTGATTTGGGTGATGAGTAGAGATACACGAAAATGGATAGATGGAAGAAAGGCCTTTTACTCTTTAACTGAGAATACACCAATGGGTTTTGGTTTTGGCGCATATGAAACAAAAGCAAAAGGGTATGTAGATTTCGATACAATGAGACTTCGGGTGCTTCGTGGTGAAACATTAAACAATCCATACATAAAACAACAACTCTTAGGTAAATAATAAACTTCATGGAAACAGTAAATATTCTAACAATTATTAGTATCGCTTTTTTAGGCTCTTTTGGTCACTGCATAGGGATGTGTGGTGGTATAGTGGTCGCTTACTCTACTATAAAAATCGATCCTAAAAGTTCTAAAGTGTCTCAAAGTGGAGCACATCTGCTCTATTCATCTGGCAGAATATTAACATACTCTATTCTCGGTGCCATCTTTGGTTTTTTAGGTGGTGTAGTAACTTTTAGTAACAATGCAAATGGAGGGCTTCTGATATTTGCAGGTATTGCCATGATTTTAGCTGGTCTTTCACTTATGGGAAAAATAAAATTTCTTACTCTAATAGAACACTCTTTTTCTTCATCAAGTATCTATAAAAATGCTTTTAGATCTATTTTAAATTCAAAATCAAATTTAAGCTTTTTTATACTTGGGATGCTCAACGGTCTTTTACCTTGTGGCTTTGTATATTTTTTCGCCATCACAGCTGCAAGCACAGCCGATCCTTTTTACGGTGCTTTAGTTATGTTTATTTTTGGTCTTAGCACTGTTCCAGCTATGTTTGGACTAGGTTTTCTAACCTCTCTTACATCTGCAACAAGCTTTCGAAACATGATGATGAGCCTTTCCTCTATAGCTGTTATACTTTATGGAGCCTATACTATTTATAATGGCTATGGCTACATCGCTAATCCTCAAAAAAACTTGACTGAATGCCATGATAAATAAGTCCTGAGTTGGTGTTATTTTGACTCAGAACTTAATTTAGGGTATCTCTAATTTTAAAGTGATATAATAAGCACAAAATAAAGAAATTTATAAAGGCTTATATTGTGAAAACATCTATTATAGAGAGTATCAACGCTCTACCTCCACTTTCAAAAACTATAATTGACATAAATACTGTTTATGCTAATGAAGACTCATCTATTCACGATTTAGCTAAAGTTATTGAAAATGATCCTATGATTGTTGCAAATCTCCTAAAAACAGCAAACTCGCCCCTCTATAGTTTTGGTCGAGAGATTAAAAATATTGCCCAAGCTGTAAGCCTTTTTGGGATGAATATGACCCGCTCTATCGCCATTGGAAACTCTGTAAGAAAACTTTTAAATGTAGATATGCAACCCTATGGAATCACTCCAGATAAATTTGCTGATATATCAAGTATGCAAGCAAAGTTGATGATTGATTGGTACAAAAAGATAGATAAAGACAAAGCAGAAAAGTTGTATTTAGCTGCTTTTTTACAAGAAACAGGGAAAATTCTTATCGCAAATGCTATCATACAAGATGATGAAACAATAAGTTTCCAATCAGAGGTAGAAAATTCTTCTAATGTAGCTATGGTTGAGAAATCATATGTTGATGTTACAACTTCTGAAATCACTGCTGCTGTTTTTGAATTTTGGAAATTTGAGAGTGAGTTTTGCGAGATAATTAAATACGCAGATAATCCAAAAGCCGCTCCAGATGAGCTTAAAGAATACTCTACAGCTCTTCATATTGTTAAAACAATCATCCCTATCAATAAGCCCTTTAGTGAAATGTCCATAAATTTTGGACTTCAACAAGCTAAAAATACTGGATATAGCAGTTCTATTTTAGAAAATGCTATTAACGATTTAGTACAAATACATTCAGAGGATAAGAATTGAGTAAAACAGTTACAATTATAGACACATTTGGGTTTTTCTTCCGCAGTTTTTATGCACTTCCACAACATTTAAAAAACAAAGAGGGGTTTCCAACAGGTCTTCTTACTGGCTTTACAAATTTTATAGCAACTTTGCAAAAAGAGCACGATAGTGATTATCTTGTTTTTGCCATCGATATAAAAGGTCCAACATTTAGAAATGAGATTGACCCCAACTATAAAGCAAACCGTAGTGCACCGCCACCAGAGTTAAGTATGCAACTCCCAATTGCTATAAAATGGATAGATAAGATGGGCTATAAAACTCTCGGCAAAGTTGGATTTGAAGCTGATGATATCATCGCTACAGTTACTAAATTTGCTAAAGAAAAAAACTACAATGTAAGAGTTGTTTCACACGATAAAGACCTTTACCAGCTGATAGATGATGGCAAAATTGTAGTTGTGGATGCTATTAAAAGAAAAAGTATGGATGAAGATGCTTGTTTTGAAAAATATGGGGTTACCCCGAAGCAATTTATAGACTATCAGTCTATTCTTGGTGATAGTGCAGATAATGTCCCCGGTATTAAAGGGATAGGTAAAGTGGGTGCTGAAAAACTTTTAAAAGAGTATGGTACTCTTGATAATATTTATGAAAATATAGGGACAATTAAAGGGGCAACACAAAAGAAACTCATTGCATCAAAAGATGCAGCTTATATGTCAAAAGAGCTTGTAACTCTAAAAAATGACATCTTAGATAATTTTGATTTTGAAGAGTACATTATGGATGTTGAACACCCTTTTTTAAATATCTATGATGAACTTGTAAAGTATGAACTCAATGCTATTCTTAGAATTTTACATGCTAAAAACATGGTTAGCGAAGAGCTTAAAAAACAAACATTTTCAAATAACTATAATGACTCACAGACAGATGAAGAGCAAAGCTATCAAGTAGTTCAAAGCAAAAACCTAGAGTTTACATCCACTCTTCTAACAGATGCTAAAGAGCTCAATAAAATTTTAGATTCTCTCAATCAAGATACTGTTATAGCTTTTGATACTGAGACAACAGGCTTGCACTATGACAAAGACAAACTGGTAGGATTTAGTTTTTGCTTCAACGATACAGAGGCTTATTATGTTCCATTTGGACACTTTTATTTAGGCGTTGGTGAACAAATCACTCCTCAAGATGCAGCCTCAGCGATGAGAAAGATTTTTAAATCTAAAGTTATTGGACACAACATCAAGTTTGATTTACACTTTGTAAGTAGGTTTTTAGAAGATGACTCTTTAGAAGTTTACGCCGATAGTATAATTTTAGCATGGCTGATAAATCCAGAGAGCGCTCTTGGACTTGATAAACTAGCAGATAAACTTCTTGCTCACACTATGGTGTCTTTTAAAGATACTGTAAAAAAAGGTGAAACTTTTGCGAGTGTTACACTTGAAGATGCTTGTAAATATGCGGCTGAAGATGCTTTTATAACACGAGAGCTATTTAACCTTTTTAATCAAAAACTAGAGCTTCAAAATGCCACTCATTTAATACAAGAATCACAAACAGTTGAAGTCCCTTTTATCCACACACTTCTGCGTATGGAAAAAGAGGGTATAAAAGTAGATACTTCATTTCTAGAAAAGTTTTTAATTGACATCAAAGAAACATTATCAGGTTTAACACACAAAATCCACACATTAGCAGGCAGTGAATTTAACATCAACTCTACGAAACAGCTGGGTGTCATACTTTTTGAAACACTTAAACTTCCTGTTGGTAAAAAAACAAAAACAGGCTACTCAACCGATGAAAAAGTTTTAAACTCACTCAAAGATAAACATGAGATAATCCCTATGCTTTTAGAGTATCGCGAAGTTTATAAACTATGCTCTACTTACATAGAACCACTTTTAAAACTAAGTCTTGAAGATGAAGAGTCTCGCATCCACACATCTTTTGTACAAACTGGAACGGCAACAGGACGACTAAGCTCCAAAAATCCAAACTTACAAAACATTCCTGCAAGAACAAAACTGGGTCTCAAAATAAGAGAAGCTTTTGTAGCATCTCAAGGGAAAAAACTTATAGGGATTGACTACTCTCAAATCGAGTTAAGACTACTGGCCCATTTTTCACAAGACGAAGTTTTGGTGGATGCCTTTAAACATGACAAAGATATCCATATGCAAACAGCCATAGCACTCTTTGGTGAAGAGGAAGCTCAAAGTAAAAGAGCTGTCGCAAAAACAGTTAACTTTGGACTTCTTTATGGAATGGGACAAAAAAAACTCGCTGATACACTAGGTATTCCGACAAAAGAAGCAAAAGCAATTATAGAGAAATATTTTGAAAGTTTTCCTACAGTTAAAACTTATTTCCGCTCTATTGTAGATGATTCAAAAGCGTTTGGTTATGTAGAAACACTGCTCAAACGCCGTAGATATTTTGACTATGAAAACGCAACACCGATGTTTAGGGCTGCTTACGAGAGAGAATCTGTAAACTCACTTTTTCAAGGAAGTGCATCAGACTTAATAAAACTTTCTATGAATAAAATCCACACTATCATACAAGATGAAAACCTTGATGCAAAAATGCTTCTTCAAATCCATGATGAACTAATTTTTGAAGTGGATGCTGATAAAGCGGAGGTTTTAGGCAATAAATTTAAAGAAATAATGGAAAGTATAACGGAGCTAAATGTTCCACTCAAAGCAAGTATGAATATTGGCGATAATTGGGGTGAATTAAAGTAACATTTCACGCTAAATTGTGTATAATCTTTTCAAATACTATAATGTTAGGATAAGAGGGATATATGACACAAAATCATTATGATGTAATTGTTATCGGGGGCGGTGTTTCAGGCGCTGCTCTTTTTTATGAACTAGGTCGCTATACAGATGTAAAAAAAATCTGTTTACTCGAAAAATACGGCTCTTTAGCTTCACTAAACTCAAATGGTTCTGCAAACTCTCAGACTATTCACTGTGGAGATATAGAGACAAACTACACACTTGAAAAAGCCGCAAAAGTGAAACGCACTGCAAAAATGGTTGAGAAATATTGTTTGCAATATGGCTATGAAGATAAAGTAATTTTTTCACATCAAAAAATGGCTCTGGGTGTTGGTTATGAAGAGGTTGATTATATTAAGAACCGCTACAAAGAGTTTAAATCTCTCTATCCTTACCTTGAACTCTACACAAAAGAGCAACTCAAGATAATAGAACCTGCTGTTGTTTTAGACAAGGATGGCAAAGAGCGTCCTGAAGATATAATTGCTATGGGTGCGCAGGGTGAATATACTACAGTTGACTTTAAAGCATTAAGTGATAGTTTTATAGATAATACTCTTAAAATAGAAGATAAAGTAACAGATGTTTTCTTCAACAATGAAGTGAAAAATATTCAAAAAATCGGAAGCACTTACCATATTCAAACAACTATGAGTCAATTTACTGCTGACTTTGTTGTAGTGGATGCTGGAGCGCACTCTCTTTTCCTCGCACACCAAATGGGTCATGGGCTTGACTATGGATGTCTCCCAATGGCAGGGAGTTTCTACATGGGTAACCGTAAAATTCTTAATGGCAAAGTGTATATGGTTCAAAATCCAAAACTACCCTTTGCTGCACTTCATGGTGATCCTGATATTTTAGTCAATGGCTTTACAAGATTTGGACCAACTGCACTTATGCTCCCAAAACTTGAACGCTTTAAACCAGGTACTTATTTAGATTTCTTTAAAACACTAAGACTTGATTTTACAGTTATTAAAATCTTCCTTGACCTGTTTAAAGACTCTGATATTCGTAACTATGTACTTAAAAATTTTATGTTTGAAGTACCTTATATCAATAAAAAATTATTTATTCAAGATGCTAGAAAAATTGTCCCCTCTTTAAGTGATGAAGATATCTCATACGCGAAAGGTTTTGGAGGGGTAAGACCTCAAATCTTAGATAAAAAGAATCAAAAACTGATGCTGGGTGAAGCTTCTATAAATACTGGTGAAGGGATTATTTTCAACATGACACCATCACCAGGCGCTACATCTTGTTTAGGGAATGCTGTTAGAGATGTTGAGGCGATTTGTGATTACTTAAACTTAACTTTTGATAAAGATAAGTTTAATGATGAGTTAGTTGAAGAACAACTTATAGATGGAGGTAGATAACAATGAGTGAAAACAAGACAAGAAAAAAACTTCTTTACATTACAGACCAGCAAGAATATACCGACCATGGAACAATAGGTCCCCTTTTTAACGGATATTTAAAAGAACATCTTGATGTTTATATAGTTTATTTTACAAAATACAAAAATAGTTTTCAAGCTAAAGGTACTGATTATGTTATACCACAACAGTACAAAAAAGAGATTTGTAGATATATGGATGTTAAAGATGTTGATTTAGCTTCATTTGATTTCGTTTTTGTTCGTAATATGCTAGATGTATTAAGTGATGTACTTAAAAGTCGTGATAAGTATGGTTTTAAAGTTGGCTATAGAGTTTCCTTTCCAAAAACCGAAGAAGCTTATGAAGCTGCAAAGGTTGACAACAACGAAACATTCTTTGGAATGATAGGAGCATATCTTCAAAAATTTAGTAAAAATAAACTTCTTTCTCAATGTGACTTGTTTATGCCAACTTCTAAAGATATGGAAGAGATGTTTTATCCAAATAGCGGTGTAAAAAGCTTCCCTCTTCCATCAGGACTGGACCCTGCTAGAATCACACCACACCGTGAATCAGATGGGGATGAACGCCACTTTATTTATGTTGGTACACTCGATAGTCTTAGAAGATTTGAGCAAATCCTTATAGCCTTTACAAGAGTAAAATCAGATAACTGGCATCTCAATATCTCAACATTTAATCCAGAGTTTGCAAAAACAATTATGGGGCGCTACTCCACTATAGCTGATAAAGTCAGTATAATCAAAGCAGATAACTTAAATGAGCTTATGGTTCAGGTTGATGATTGTGATGTCGGTATTGCTCTGCTACCTGATATTCCTGTTTATTCTACAGCAGTTCCTGCAAAAATCATGGACTATTATACCTGTGCGATACCAGCCATGCTAACTGATAACCCTAAAAATCGCTCCCTATTTAGTGATGAAGATGCGCTCTTTTGCCATTTTAATATAGAGGATATTGTGGAGAAACTTGAAGAGATTATAGATATGTCTCAAGAAGATATAGCAAAAATGGGGCATGCTGGACAAAACAAACTTCTGAGTCATAAACGCAACTATAAAATTATGGCACAAGAGCTTTATAAAGAATTAGAATCATTATAAATAAAACTACTATTTAGGTTATGTGTATGAAATATTTAATAAAGTCAATTTTTCTTGTATCACTCATGGAGTTAAGTATCTCGGCAGCGGCATACGATTTTCATAGATTAGATATCAATGATACTGTAATGCAAAAAAACGATTTATGCTCTAATTGCCATGTTACTGCAACAGATATGAATTCAAATATTAATTGGACACAACCTAAAGATTCTATAGATGGTACTATTAACAATTATTACGATAATTTTGGAACTCCCGATTCATTTTCAAAAGCCTGCTTATTGTGTCATGATGGGAGTAAGGCATCTTTAACTTTAAATGCACCATTGAGCCCATGTGGCATTAAGGGAAAAAATACAAGTAGAGGTCATCCAATATTTGTAAACTATACTATAAAAAACGACCTCCACAATCCTTCTACTCTTCTTGGTGAGGTATGGAGAGATGCAAAAACAGTTGGTGATCTACTGCGTGACAATAAAATAGTATGTATCAGTTGTCATTTAGCCCATAATGGGGAAGGGGCTGGTTATTTAAGAACTTATAGCACAAACTCTATGCTATGTCTTGGTTGCCATAATAAATAAAAAATAGCTCTAAAAAATTATCTTAAAATATATACAATTGTAATTTTAAACTCTTTAGGAAAGTCAAAAAGTGTGCTCTCTATCTCCACGGGAAAGCTTCGCTCTATTGCCTGAAGTGCTGATTTTTTAAAGACTCTTCTTCCAGTAACTATCTCTATATCTCTCACATCACCATCAGATAGAATTTTAAATGTAACCTCTACACTCCCTTCAATAGCGCGTCGTCTTGCCATATTTGGATAAGACTTATTAGAGTTTATACGCTCAACCAAATTTGCGATAAATATATCTTGCTTTTGTTTTAATATATTTGCTGCATTTGCCTCTTGAATTTGCTTTTGTAATTCTTCTTGTTGTGCTATTTGCTCTTGTGTTATTGTCTCTTCTTCTATTGTCTCTTCTACTAGCTCTGTGACAACATCCTCTTCTATCTCCTCTATAAGCTCCTCTTGCGCTTCGATAATTGGCTCTTCTATGGGCTCTTCTATTATAGGTTCCTCTACTGGCTTAGGTTCTGGTTTTGGCTTGATTTTTTTCTTTTGTTTTGGCTTTTTTTCTGGCTTAGGCTTTGGTTTCTTTTTAGGCTTTGGTTCCACTTTTTTCTCAGGCTTAGGCTGTACCTCTTGAATTTTCTGTGGTTTAAGAATTGAAAAGTTTACTTTATATACATCAATCACTCTTACCTCTGAGTGGGAAATATCATCTTTATTTAAAAAATAAAATACTAAACCCATAATAATGACATATATTATCGAGGTAAGTAAAAGTGACGAGAGATATCTATTCATAAAGATTTATACCTGTGAAAAAAGTTATACATCGTAGGAAGATAAAAAAGGTTTAATATTGTTCCCCATAAAAGCCCAAACCCTATAGTGACAGCTAAAGGCTGGAATGTTACAGCCTGTCCTGATGCAAAAAACATCAAAGAGGAAAGTCCTATAATAGTTGTAACAGATGTTAAAATAATTGGTCTAAAACGCCTTTGAGCAAGAGTAAATATCTCATCTTTTGTCTGGGCTTTTTTGAGTGTTGCCATCATTATAATTCCATCATTTACAATAACCCCTGCCAAACCAAGTGCACCTATAAGAGATGGGAGTGATATATTGAGCCCCATTATAAAGTGACCTACATATACACCTAAAATGGAAAAAGGGATAACAGACATAACAATCAAAGTATCTCTTAGCGAGTTAAAAAGATAAAGTATTGCTATAAAAATTAAAATAATTGCAAGAACAGAAGCTAAAATCATCTCTGTTTGAAGCGTTTGCTTTTGCTCTCTTTCGCCTTTAAATTTGAGTTTTATACCCTCATTTTGCAGTTTTTGAACTATAGGATTGATTTGTTGTAAAACTTCACTCGATGTAACTATGGAAGGATTAACATTTGCAAATACATAAAAAGTTGTTTCACCATCATCTTTTACTAACCTCTCTAAGGTAGTAACCTTTTCAAAACTGCATATATCTTGAAGCTTCACAAAGGTATTGTTTTTTAGAGGTATCTCTAGGTTTTTAAAACTCTCAAAATCATCTTCAGCATT
>JALSLJ010000089.1 GCA_026988315.1 Sulfurimonas sp.
CTATACTATATTTCCCATCCTCATCAACACTAACAGCATGAGGAAATTGCTTTTTTAATAGCTCATAGTTTACATCGTTTATACTTTTTTCTTCAATTACATTTTCTTCTATCATAGCTATTCCCCTTTATCTTCCAAACTATCCATCATAGCCCCATCTACCAAAGCACTATCTAACTCTTTTTTTGGCTTGATATTTGATACTTTTTTAAGCATCGTTACTTGACTTACAAGGTTACCCCGACCACCACTTAGCTTTTTAAATGCTTCATCATAGGAGGTTCTTGCACTATCAAGCCCTTTATCTACTTTTTTCAAATCTTCCACAAATCCTGTAAACTTTTTATATAGCTCTTCGGCTCTTTTATATACATCTTGTATATTTTGAGCCTGTCTTTCGTATCTCCAAGTATTTTCAACTGCTCTAAGAGCTACAAGTAAAGTAGTAGGGCTAACAAGTATTATCTTTTGCTTAAATGCTTCATCATAAAGGTTTACATCATTTTCTAAGGCTAAAAGTAAGGCACTCTCTATAGGTAAAAACATAAATATAAAATCTAAGCTATTTATATTTTTTAGCTCTTCATATTTCTTGTTTGAGAGTCCCTTTATATGCTCTTTGACAGATTTTATATGATTTTTTAAATGTATGAGTTTTAACTCATCATCTACTTCTGCTCTGTATTCATTGTATGCAGTAAGTGATGTTTTTGCATCTATAATAATATGCCTATTGTCAGGTAAATTAACTATAACATCAGGTTTAAATAGTTTATCTTCATCATCTCTCAGAGAGACTTGTTTTGTAAATTCATGCCCCTCTCTAAGTCCAGAGTTTTCCAGAACTTTATCAAGCACCATCTCACCCCAACCACCTTGTGTTTTGTTGTCGTGCTTGAGTGCATTTGTAAGGTTTGTAGCCTCTGTAGTCATCTTTAGGTTTAACTCTTTGAGTATTTTTAACTCCGCTGATAAGGCACTTCTATCTTTAGACTCTTTTTCATATACATCCTCAACTTTCTTTTTAAACTCACTAAGTTGCTGTTTCATAGGGTTTAAGATAAGCCCTAAACTCTCTTGACTTTGCTCTTTAAACTTTTTGCTATTGCTATCAAATATCTTATTTGCTAAGTTCTCAAACTCTATTTTTAGTTTTATTTCACTATCTTGTAGGTATTTTACTTTTTCTTGCATAGCTTTATTTTGTTCTTCTAGCTGTGTTTGAAGTTGCGACACGGTTGCTTTATCTTTTTTGATTTCATCATTATAATTTGAGATTTGAACTTTTTGTTGCTCTAACTCATCTTTAAGTTCACTTATTCTTTTGTCACTTGTTATCTTAAAATCTGTGTATTTTTCTTTTTGTTCATTAAGGGAAGTTTTATATTTTGAAGACTCCTCTTTTATATTTGAAAGTTCACTTTGTTTTTCATTTACTAGTATTTCTAAATCTTTTATTTTTTGTAATGAAGTTTCAAGCTGTGTAAGTTTTTCTTTATAAGTTGCTAGTTCTATATTTTTACTATTTAGCTCTTGTGTACTTTTTTTGCTTATTTGAGTATTTTTATAATAGATATACAAACTTACACCAAACAGTAAAAGAGTAGTTATGCTTAAAATTTCAATCATTTGTTCGTTCCTATGAAAATTATTTTTTAATTATACTCTTATAATATTGGTTATTGTTTTAATCTATATTATTTGCCATAAAAATGAATGGATATCTTGTAGTAGTTCTTTTATTTAAAGTTATTAACTGTATCATTTCATTTCGTAATATATAAAATTTTTATTTTTCAAGTATGAAGAAATTTGACAAAGTCCGACGATAATCGGACTTTTATTGCATTATAAAAACACTATAAAGCCCTTGCCTACGAAACTAGACAAGATTTAAGGAGATTTAAATGAGTATCTACAGAGAATATGACATCCGTGGGATTTATGAAAAAGAGTTAAATGAAGAGAGTGTTACTAGAATCGGTTATGCACTTGCATCTAAGATAAAGGGTGAATATGTAGCTGTTGGCTATGATGCAAGAAGTCATTCCCCTATACTTTTTGAGTATTTGGTTGCTGGTCTCAACGCGGGTGGCAAAAAAGTTCTTGGCATGGGAATGGTTCCCACTCCTGTAAACTACTTTACCAACTATCAAGAGTGGGACGGTATAACTCCAGATGCATCTATTATGATAACAGGATCACATAATCCTAGTGAATACAATGGCTTTAAAATAACTGTAGATAAAGCACCTTTTTTTAGCGAAGACATTTATGCTTTAGGTCGCGAATGTGAAAGTATGGATTTTCCACCTAAGGCTACACGAGATGTTACAGAGATAGACGCTGTAAAGAGATATGTTGACTTTTTAGTATCTGAATTTAAACATCTAAAAGGGATGGATACTAAAATTGTTTATGATTGTGGCAATGGGGTTGCTGGAGTAGTTACTGAAGATATTTTTTCACGCCTAGAACTTAAAACAAAAGGTTTATATGTTGAACCAGATGGAACTTTTCCAAACCATCATCCTGACCCATCTGAAGAGCATAACTTAGTAGATGTAAAAAAACTTCTATCAGATGAGGGGGATATTGCTTTTGCTTACGATGGTGATGCAGATAGGATAGCAGTTCTTACTCATAAGAATAATATTAAGGGTGATATGATGGCTCTTTTATACTCTATGAAGATGGATAAGCCAACCGTAATTGGTGAAGTAAAATGTTCACAAGTGATGTATGATGAGTTAGAAAAACGAGGCTGTAAAGCTATCATGTATAAAACTGGTCATTCAAACTTAAAAGTGAAAATGAAAGAAACAGATGCAGATTTGGCTTGTGAAGTTTCAGGTCATGTATTTTTCAAAAACCGTTACTTTGGTTATGACGATGCTATCTATGCAACTCTTAGAATGTTAGAGCTTATTCACGATGGTATAGACTTGGATGCTGAACTTGCAAAACTACCTGTAGTGTTTTCAACTGAAGAGATAAAAGTAAAAACATCTGAGTCGGAGAAGTTTAAAATCATTGAAAAAGTGGAAGAGATGCTTCAAAATCCACCTGTAAATTTTCCAAAAATTAAAGATATTATAGATGTAGATGGCGTTCGGATTAACTTTGAAAATGGCTGGGGACTAGTTCGTGCAAGCAATACTACCCCAGTTTTAGTAACTCGTTTTGAGTCAACATCCAAAGAGGAAGCTAAAGTTTATGAAAATGCTATCAATAATTTAATAATTGAGGCTAAAAATTCTCTCTAATTAAAATTGATAAGCGATATATATTTAGTAATTTTACCATGAATAAAATCGACTTTTAATGTCTTAAATCACTCTTCCATTTAGGATGATGAAAATGAAGTTGATGGTCACATGACTTTGAAACTATAGAAGTATCTAAAGTTATAGTTCCTATCTTTTGCCAATCTTTTTTTTTATCAATGATTTTACTCGCAACAAAAATACTAAAGATAAGTTCTTTACCCTCTTTTATAGCTAATTCATCACGGAAATCTTCAGCATCTACTGTTTGTCCCTTTTTAGCTTCGATTTTCATCCACTTAGGGGTGATTATTTTAGTGTTGTTTCTCTCTCCCAAATGAGAAATCTCATACACTTGCCTTATCCCTGGGTTTTCATCTGCATTGCTAAAAGCACTTGTAATTTTCAACCCATACAAGAGATTTTTTAAAACCTCCATAGTTATAGTGACTTTTGGTTCATTACTTAGGGCTACATCTGTAAAGTGTTTCGATAAGGTTCCTCCTAAATCATCTATTAGAAAAAAGTTTGCCGTATTCTCATTATTTATTTCAGACGGGTTTAGTGTTGGAAAAATTTTACCAGCAAATCCAAAAGCTCTTACCTCACCACGCTTAGTATTTGACATTGCAGATGATGCTCTTGCGATTATCAAAGCTTTCGTATTATTTTTAAAATAACCGCTATACCTACTCTTTGTGTCAATCTCCCAAAGACCTTTAAAACAGATACCGTTTGGATGCGCCAACTTTTCAAAAGGTTCTAAAATATCTGCATAATTTGTTAAAGTTCTTTGTGAACTCTCTAAGATAATATTCTTATCCCATGAAAATAGTTTCCAGAATGATACTTTGTTCTGTGGTAATTTAATATATGGATCAGATGCCACTTTATTCCAAACATCTTCAAAACTATTTTGAGAAAGATTATTGTCTTTATTTATATTTATATTCATAGTTGATGTACATCCATTTAGGCAAACTATGATAAACACAAATAGTATCCGTTTCAAAAGCACTCCTTTTATTATTATCATTATATCAAGATATTTTGAAAAACATTTCCATATATTAAATCTAATTTTGCTATAATTTTACAAGTTAATAATTTATACTTTTTGAGGAAAACAGATGATAAGAATTAAAATTCAATGCAGTGAGGCACTAAATGCCGAGTCGTAAATCTCATACTATTTTAATGCCACTAGATATGCACCTTCACCTTCGCGATGGAGTTATGCTAGAAAATGTTGCCCCACTGACTGCTTACAGTTTTAGCGGTGCGATAATTATGCCAAACCTTGTTCCACCAGTATCAAATAAAAAAGAGGTTATAGCTTATAAAGAGAGAATTATGGCAGCCGTTCCAAATGACTATTTTGAACCATATATGACACTTTTTTATAAAAACTACGACAAAGCCTTTTTAGAAGATGTTGCTGATGAGATTACAGCTATAAAACTTTACCCTGCTGGAATTACTACAAACTCTGAGGGTGGCGTTTCCTCTTTTAACATCGAAGAGATGAGAGAAACTCTTGAAGTTATGAGTGACTTAGAGATTCCACTATGTGTGCATGGTGAGACTGATGGTTTTGTGATGGATAGAGAGGCTGAATTTATGAGTATCTATGAGCTACTTGCTTCAAACTTTCCTAATCTTAAAATTATTATGGAGCATATCACTACAAAAGCTGCTGTTGATATGCTTGATAAATTTGATAATCTTTATGCAACTATTACAGTACATCATCTTCTTTTAACACTAGATGATGTTGCGGGTGGGATGATGATGCCTCATCTTTTTTGTAAACCAATTGCAAAAAGACCAGAGGATTTAGATGCTCTTTTAACTGTTGCACTTGCAGCTCATCCAAAAGTTATGTTTGGTTCAGATTCAGCACCGCACCCACAGCACAAAAAAGAGGCATGCGGATGTGCTGCAGGAGTTTTTACAGCACCAATAGCACTCCAACTTCTATGTGAGATTTTTGACCAATACGGAAAACTTGATAATCTACAGGCATTTGTAAGCGATAATGCACAAAATATCTATGGTATCTGCCCTGAATTTAAAGAAGTTGTGTTAGAAAACAGACCATTTACAGTTCCATCTGATTACTCAAATGTAGTCCCTATGTATGCTGGAGAAACCATTAGTTGGGCGATAGAGAGTGTCGAGTAGTATCTTACTTTTAGAAGATGACCTGCTATTTGCAGAAACTCTTATAGATTTACTTGAAGATGCAGGGCATGAGGTGGTTCACTGCCCGAATGGACAAAAAGTTTTAGATGCCACTTACGAGTCAAAATTTGATATATATCTCTTAGATATTAATGTACCCCTTATTAATGGGATAACTGTGCTCAAGGAATTAAGAGAATCGGGTGATACAACCCCCGCTATCTTTGTAACATCCCACAACGATAAAGAGATGTTGAGTAATGGATTTTTAAGCGGTGGAGATGATTACATCACAAAGCCTTTTGATTCAGATGAGCTTCTTCTTCGCCTTAATGCACTCTTAAGAAGAACAAAAAGGGAGAGTGCCGAGTCTATAGGACTACTTACACATGATACAGTTCACAAAAGCATACTGTACGATAATGTAGAGTTAGAGTTATCGAGAAAAGAATATATACTTCTTCTACTGCTCATGAAACATGCAAATAGCACTGTACCTAAAGAGCTTATTGCTGATGCTTTATGGAGCTCATCTGAAAATAGTAGCGAAGGGGCTATTAGGGTATATATAAACCGTATCAAGCAGCTTCTTCCAAATGAAAAGATAGAAAATATTCGTGGTTTAGGTTATAAACTTGTTTCGTAATTTACGAATAAATATCTTTATATACTATTTTTCAACTGTAAGCGCTTTTTTAGGCATTTTGCATTATTTTTTAGCTGTTGTTCAAATCCAAAATATTTTCTTTCTTGCTCTAGTTATGTTATGTTTTGTCACCCTTGCTGGAGTGATGATCTCTAAACTCTCTGTTGACCCCTTGCAAGAGCATGTAAAGAACTTACAAAACCTCTCAAAAGAGACTCTTCATGAGCTTAATCTTCCAATCAGTACAATAATAACCAACATTCATATGATAAAAAAAAATACAAGCCAAGAGAGAGATTTAAAAAGGCTACAACGGATAGAAAATGCTTGTGCTATGTTGCAGCAAAGATATAATGAACTAGACTATATGATAAAAACCCAATCACTTCAAAAGATAGAAGAGGAGTTTGAATTAAGTTCTCTTGTAAAAGAGCGGGTTGAATTTTTACAAGCCGTGTATCCCCATGTAGATTTCAACCTAGATTTAGAAGAAACTCAAATAACAAATGATAAAATCGGTCTCTCTAAAGTAATTGACAATATTATAGACAACGGCGTGAAATATTCACAAAAAATTAACACTATTACTATAAGATTAGATAATTTTACACTTTATATACAAGATTATGGATGTGGTATGGATGAAGTTGAGCTTTTACACATCTATGATACTTACTACCAAAGCAATAGCAATATGCAAGGTTTTGGGATAGGTCTTAGTATGGTAAAAAGATTTTGTGACACTCAGAACATTGGACTTAGCTTTAAGTCAACTCCAAATGTTGGAACAACAGTACTACTAAAATTCAAGGAAGATTAATGCAAGCAGATAGCTTACTAGTTTATGCAGAACAAGCACTAGATTATGGTGTAATGGGAACTTTGATACTTATGAGTATCGTAACATTATGGTTATTTATTGAGAGAATGATGTTTTATAAAAGTATCCGCTTAGATGATTACGACCATAGAGATACCTTAGAGATGGATTTGACAGATAACATCGGTGTTATTAGTGCCATAGGTTCGAATGCTCCATATGTTGGACTTCTTGGAACAGTTATCGGAATTATGATTACCTTTTACGCCATGGGGGATGCTGGAGCCGTTGATGCTAAAAAAATCATGGTTGGACTCGCTCTTGCACTCAAAGCGACTGCGATGGGTCTCATAGTGGCGATGCCAGCTATCGTTGCCTATACAATACTCCTTCGTAAGGTTGAAAAAGTCTTAACTATCTTTGATGTTACGCAAGATAAAAAAAATATAAGTAAATAAAAATGGGTAAATGCAGAAAAAATCGCAAAAGATTTGATGAGATAAATGTTATCCCATTTATAGATATTATGCTTGTTCTTTTGGTTATGGTTTTAACCACAGCAACATTTATAAAGCAAGGTGTCATCCCCGTTGCACTTCCAGAGGCAAAAGCAACGCAAAAAGAGGATATAAAAAAAGAGATAACTATCTATGTTAATGCTATGGGTGAGTTATTTTTTGAAAAAGAGAAAGTAAATCTAAAAACACTAGAAGAAAAACTATCTCAAATTTCTAAAGAACAAGTTGTTGTTTTAAGAAGCGACAAAGAGTCAAGATTTCAAGACTTTGTAAGTGTTATGGACATACTCAAGCGTCTTAAACATGAGCAACTCTACATAGTTACTAAGGAGTAACTAGTAGTTTTTTGAAAGTAATGTAAACTTATTTATTTATTAGTTTATTTTTTATTTTTTTTATTAGCGTTGTTATGTATCTAAATTTCCATTATATGTTGCTAACATCAATAATGTGTCACCTTTTGAAGATCTTGTGTTTATCCAGCCCTAGCAAAATCAAGTGCCATTAGCTGTAACTCTTCATACCTTTTTTCTTCATCTTGTGATATTATTGTTTGCATTAAAGTGCTTCTTTAACACCATTTGCGTATTCAGATGATATTTGTTCAAAAAGTTCAAGCTGTTTATCTATAATATTTTTTGGAACACCTTGCATAGCAGCTGCAATATTTGAGAATAATTGTTCTTTTTGACTGCTGTCCATAATGTTAAACAAGTCTCGTGATTGATAAAAATAATCATTATTTAAACTTCTATCATATCTATAAGCATCTCC
Source organism: Sulfurimonas sp. (assembly GCA_026988315.1). Lineage (GTDB taxonomy): Bacteria > Campylobacterota > Campylobacteria > Campylobacterales > Sulfurimonadaceae > Sulfurimonas. The sequence goes on from JALSLJ010000089.1 coordinate 8,209, forward strand.
ATTAAGTGCTAATGGTGGCTCTAAATATTGAGAATCCTCTTTTGCACCACCAAAACTATTTGGCTCATATATTAATCCTGCCTTTTCATTTATGTCATCAAAATTCATAGAACCATCTTTATGATATGTATTTACCTCATTTAAAGGTCTATTGATAGGAAGAGCTTCATAGTGAGTACCAACTCTGTATCTTTGAGCATCTGGATATGCAAATCCTCTTGCTTGAAGCATTTTATCAGGAGATAACCCTATACCTGGTACAGTGTTTGATGGACTAAAAGATGCTTGTTCTACTTCATTAAAATAATTATTTGGGTTTCTGTTTAGTTCAATCACACCTACATCTATAAGTGGATACTCTTTTTGTGACCAAACTTTTGTTAAATCAAATGGATTGTCTCTATGTATTTTAGCTTGTTCATCACTCATAACTTGAATTTTAAAATCCCATTTTGGAAAGTTAGGCTTAATGAAAAATTCGGGCTCCTAAATAATTATTTTCTCTCGATAATAATTTAAACTTATTTGTCCTATTTTCATCTACATCCATCTCAAATGATTTTTTATTTTTATACTCTTCGTTTACTTCTGTATTAAAACTTTTTGTATCAAGATCTTCAATATCATGAAAAAGTGAAGTAGCCACAAAAAACAACACCATTATAACTACTACACTAGCATATAAGAGGAGGTAGTTCTTTATATGTCCTGATTCAAAAGGGTTTTGCATTTTAGCTCTTTATATTTTTTTAAATTATATATAAAAACTC
>JALSLJ010000090.1 GCA_026988315.1 Sulfurimonas sp.
ATGCAAGGTAGTGATGCTTGGTACTCAATGCCTATAGAAAACCTTCTATATCCTGGTTCTGGCTATAAAGCGGACGAAGTGGAAAAAGTAACAGACATATTAGATGTTTGGTTTGACTCTGGCTCAACTTGGAATAGTGTTTTAAAATCTCGTAACTATGATGCTGGTGAGTATCCAGCAGATGTATATTTAGAGGGAAGTGACCAACATCGTGGTTGGTTCCAATCTTCTTTGTTTTTATCATGTGCAGTTGAGCATAAAGCACCATATACGACAGTAATTACACACGGATTTACAAATGATGCCAATGGTCAAAAAATGTCAAAATCTAAGGGTAATGTTATTTTACCTGATAAAATAATAAAACAGTATGGTTCGGAAATACTTCGATTATGGGTAGCTATGACTGACTATCAAAACGACCAAAGAATATCTGATAATGTACTCAAACAGATAAGTGAAAACTACCGTAAATTAAGAAATACTTTTAGAATTATGCTTGCCAATATCAATGATTTAGAAACCTTGACAGCCTATAAAGATATGGGGGAACTAGATAAATGGATTTTAAATGTTGCCCAAAGTACTTTTAGTGAAGTTCACAAATCATTTTCAGAATATAACTTTGTTAGTGGTATGAGTACACTCAACAACTTCATAGCAAATGAGCTCAGTGGTATGTATATCGACATGACCAAAGACTCTCTTTATTGCAATGAGAAAAATAATCCACGAAGAATGGCAAGTCAAAGTGCAATGGCAATTATCACAAGAACTCTGCTTCTTTTAATGGCTCCAATCTTAACTTACACAGCTGATGAGATTGTTGAACATGCTCCTACTATTATTAAAGGTGATGCAGAATCAATTTTTGATATAACTTATGAGATGATTGAAACTGAAAAGTCCACATTTAATGCAGAGTACATGACAAAAGCTAGAGAAGGTTTTGGTGCCATAGTGGATGGACTGAAAAAAGAGAAAATAATTAAAAGCACTTTGGAGTTAGTTATTACAACTGATTCCTCTATAGCACTTGGCATGGATACTACAGATGCTGAGGACTGGTTTGTTGTTTCATCTGTTTCACAAACTCTCACAAATGAAGAACTTGGTCATTTTACAGTTGACAACGATACATTTAGAATCTCAAAAGCTACAGCACATAAATGTCCTAGATGTTGGAAATTCCAAGCTAAGGCAGAAGATTGCACATGTGAGAGATGTACGAGAGTTGTAAATGCCTGATTTTTCAGAGCCAGTTTCATTTACATTTGTAACTACTAGCATAGTGCTAATATTTGTAATGGTTGGAATTGGAATTGCTGCGGTAAGAAAATATAAATAACTTATTAGAAAATGTTGCTTTTAGCCTCGCCTATTTGCGGGACTAAAGCTCCACCTTCTAAAATAATCAAAGGAAATTGAGTGATTACATTAAAAGAAGCTCTAAAATTAAATAAAGCTGAACTAGAAAATTTTAAAGAAGATTTAAAAGCTAAAATAGAAGCTAATCCTGAGTTAAATGCCTATATTGATATTAAGAATGCTGGAGATGGCGTGCCTATAGCTATTAAAGACAATATCCAAGTAAAAAGTTGGCCTGTAACTTCTTGTTCTAGCATACTTCAAGGGTATATAGCTCCATACAATGCCACAGTAATTGAAAAGATGACCGAAGCAGGACTTAGCCCATTTGGTAGAACAAATATGGATGAATTTGCTATGGGAAGTACGACTGAGTCAAGCTTCTATGGGAAAACACAAAACCCTCATAATGCTGATTATGTTCCTGGTGGAAGTTCTGGTGGTTCGGCTGCTGCAGTTGGTGCTGGCTTAGCTATCGCTGCTTTAGGAAGTGATACGGGTGGGTCTATCCGTCAACCTGCTTCTTTTTGTGGAATTGTAGGGATGAAACCAACATATGGTCGTGTAAGCCGCTATGGTTTAGGTGCCTATGCTTCTAGCCTTGATCAAATTGGTCCAATGACGCAAAATGTTGAAGATGCTGCAATTTTATATGACATTATCAGCGGTTCGGATGAGAAAGATTCTACAAATGCAAAGATGGATGATAAAGTTACTCCAAACCTAAACCCTGAAAGGAAAATGAAAATCGCTATCCTTCCAAACTATATCAAAGATGCAAATCAAGATGTGAAAGATGCTTACGCAAAAGCTATAAATGCTCTTAAAGTTGCTGGACATGAGATAGTTGAAAAAGATATGTTGGATGCTAAGTTTGATATCTCAGCTTACTACATCACAGCAACGGCTGAAGCTACAACAAACTTGGCAAGATATGACGGCATCCGTTATGGAAACCGTGTAACTGGCTCAAACCTTGAAGATACTTTCATTAAAACTCGTAGTAATGGTTTTGGAGATGAAGTGAAGCGTAGAATACTGCTTGGCAACTTTGTACTCTCAAGTGGATACTATGAAGCATATTATGTAAAAGCACAAAAAACAAGACATATCATCAAAGATGAGTATGCAAAAATTTTTAAAGAAGTTGATTTAATACTTTCACCAATTGCGCCAGGGAGTGCACCAAAATTTGGTGAGCTTAAAAATCCTATGGATATGTACCTAAGTGACATCTATTCTATAAGTGTAAACCTTGCAGGACTCCCTGCCCTTTGCCTTCCTATCGACACAAACACTAATGGTATGCCTATAGGGCTGCAACTCATAGCAAAAGCCTATGATGAGCAAACTCTTTTTGATGGAGCATTAAGCTTAGAAAAAGAGATAAACTACAACAAATAAATTTTTGCCCCCTAGGTGGCAGAAACTATTTTCATATTTTTCTATAATCTCAGTGTAATAAAAAATTTCTATTACATACATCAAGGAGAAAAAGATGAAAAAGATACTACTTTCAACGCTTCTAGCTTCATGCTTATTAAGTACAAATGTTTTTGCAAGTGCACAAAATTTAGATACAAAAAAAAGTGTACAAGAGACAAATGAGCTTGCTGTAAAAAATGCAAAGCAAAATACACACACTTCACAAGACAAACTTATTGGTGAGGCTATCACATCATTAAAGTTCACACAAAAAGCCCTTTACAACTTAAACAACAACGAGATGCAAAAGGCAAAAGAAAACATAGAAAAAGCCCTTGGCAAGTTAGAAGTTATACTCAGTGCTAAAGATGCACCCAAACTACTTCCTGTTGACAATATAATATCTGTTCAGGAATATATAGGAACGAAAGAATCTATAGAGAAATCTCTCAAAGATGTTCAAGAATTACTAAAAAACAACAAAACACAATCAGCTAGAATACTGCTCAATACACTACAAAGCGAAATAGATGTTACTGTTGTAAGTTTACCACTTGTTACATATCCAGATGCTTTAAAATTGGCAGCAAAATATATTCATGACAATGAAATTAAAAAGGCAAAAAAAGTTTTAGAGATAGCTTTAAGCACTTTTGATAAAACAACTCAAATAATCCCCTTGCCACTATTAAAAGCAACCGACCTCATAGCAATGGCTACAGAACTCTCAGCTAAGAGCAAAAAAGAGGAAGCATTAGTTTATCTAAAATACGCTAGTGATGAGCTAGATGTAGCTCAAACACTTGGTTATGTAAGTAATTCAAGCCATTCATATAAAAGCATGCATGAGCTCATCGAAAAACTAGAAAAAGAGATTCAAGGGAAAAATAAAGCTGAGAAGATATTTGAAGACTTGAAAGCTAAACTCAAAGATTTTAAAGAAAAAGTATTTTCCGAATAATCCATCTAAACTAATTTACCCACTTTTTCAGTGGGTAACAACACACAATAGTATTGGAGATTGTTAGGTCACTCTAATTCTCAAATGGTTTATGATGTATATGTTAATTATATTGATAAATTTAATGTTGATTTTGATAGGTCTATTTCTATTTATAAATAGATTTAGCATAGGCAAGAAATATTTTTGATTTTTAAAAGGTGTTTGAAAGTGCTTAAAATAGGACTTCGTGGTGGAGAAGGAGAGATTCGAACTCTCGGTACAGTTACCCGTACGCATCCTTAGCAGGGATGTGGTTTCAGCCGCTCACCCACTTCTCCATTTGAAGAACGAGATTATAGTCATATATTTATAATAATTAGCTTAAAAATAAATGTTTTTAAATTTAAAAAATTTTCACTATAATCATAATAATTTAATTTATTCTAGGAATTGGCGTATTAAAACTTTATTACTCATTTATTTCACTCTTACACTTTATGCTACTGAGATAGATCAAAAACCTATAGTTATGGATAAAAAACAGATAAATATATCTAAAAATAGAATTCTTGATTATCAAATTACGATTGAATCTTATAGGCACTTATCTAAAAAAAAACAACTAAAAAAAGTAAATTTATACCTCAATCAGCTTCTCCCTCAATACGATAAAGTAATTCAAGATAAAGAAGATTATTGGGCAACTCCAAAAGAGTTTTTAACTTATGGCTTTGGTGATTGCGAGGACTATGCCATAATAAAATATTTTACGCTATTAAAACTTGGCTTTGACGAAAAAAAGCTTTTTTTAACAACTGTTCGAGATAGTTTTAACGGCGGTTATCATATGGTACTTAGTTACTTTGAGAAAGAAGATAGAGCTCCAATGATTTTAGACAATCTTAGCTTTAAGATATTAGATTTACAAAAACGCAAAGATTTAAAAGCAAATCTTTTTATAAACTCAACAGGAGTATATAAGATTACTGATGATTTCAAGCTAAAAGAAACAAAAATTAAATCTTTAAATTTTGAAGAACTCTTAAAAAGAAATGAAGAATTTTAAATACTATTTAAGCGTTAAATAAAGCTTAGAATGTGATAATAGATTATACTAATGTATGAGGAGTTGTTTATGATTAGTCAAATTCTAAAAGTCTATATTGTTCTTACTTTTTTATTTATGGGTAGTTTATATGCTGAACAAAGGTCTGTCACAATGGAAAATCTACTTGATGGCATAAGTTTAGTTCAACTAGGGTTTTTAACAAATACTGAGAAATTTGTCAAAGAAGGAAGCCTTGAAATTAAAAGATCTTCTAAAGTCTTAACCCATTCCAAACATTTAGGAATGCCTAGTTTTAGTGAAGTACAAGAAATTGTATATACTAAAGATAATGCACATCAACTTCATCTACATGCAGACAATTTACTAGTACAGTACCAAGATGGAAACATCACTATGGCACTTAAAGAGTACGACTCAATCATTATGCAGTGTATTAATTGTCATGAAAAATTAAGAGATTTTCGAGATAGAGGAAACGGCTTTAGATAAAAAGAACCTCTAAAAACTAAAGCTTTTCTATAATTCTCTTAACTATGCTTTTTGGATTAGTCGAGTTATAAATCGGTCGTCCTACTACAATAAAATCAACAAATGCATTTTGTGCGTAGTTTATGTCTGCAACTCTTTTTTGATCACCTGCATCCTCACCAAATGGACGGATACCAGGAGTTAAAGTCATAAACTCATTTCTTGTTACACTCTTTATAGATGCACTCTCAAAAGCAGAACATACAACACCATCTAAACCACTCTCATACGCATCTTTTGCAAATTGGTCAGCCTTTTGGGCTATCCCATTTTCATACACCTCTTTAAACTCTTCTTCACTAAAAGATGTAAGAGCAGTCACAGCTAAAACTATTGGTCGTTTTTCATAAGCTTTAAGCCTATCCATAACCCCACTCATAGCTCGTTTTCCAGCAGAAGCATGAACATTAAACATATCAACACCAAGTCCCATTATAGACTCTGCTGCATCAGCCATAGTATTTGGGATGTCATAAAGTTTTAGGTCTAAAAATATTTTAAAATTTGGATTTATTTTTTTTATATCTTTTAAAAAATCAGCACCATCACGAATGTAAGAGCGAAATCCAACTTTTAGCCATACATCATATTTTTTTATTTTTTCAACTAACTCTAAATTTTCTTGTTTTGTAGGTAAATCAAGTGCTACACAAAGTTCCATTTTTTCTCTTTTATATTTTAATTATGAAATTATAGCATTTTTACGAAGTGTTCTTAATGCTCTTCTTACAAGCCATTCTCTATTTTTGCTTGGATGTTTCAAAATATCTTTAGTTACAGATAGAACCAATGTTGGATTTGTTTTTGACAAATCATTGAGATGATTTGCTACTGATTTTCTAACATATAAAGACTCATCATCAACTAAAGATAAAACTAAAGGTAAGGTTCTCTCAATATTTTCAAAAAGGATAGGTATCTGAGTTGCCCATGGCAATCTTAACCTTGTCCCTTCACTCACTAACCTCCGCACATGCTCATTTTCATCACTACACCAATTCTTTAGTTGAATGAGAGTGTATTCGTAATGTTCTACTAAAAAAGGTCGCAAAGCAAATTCTGCACTAAAGAGATGAGTAAGTTCTTTTAAAAGTTCCAATGAAATCTCTGGCTCTTCAATCCCGTAAATAGCCACATAATCTATGATAGGCCAAGAGGCATAATCAAACCAGCCATTGCCGTTTTGATTATACTTCCAAAATTTTGGAATTTGTTTTAAGATTATTGCCGTTTTTGGAAAATCATTTGGAAAAATATTGTAAAGGTGTTCTGCTATATGCTTGACTCTTGCTTTTAACTCAAAGTTTTGTAAATCTTTTACACACTCTTCTACAAAAAAATTTACATCAAGCGACTCATCACAAAGATGTAAAATAGATGCTATTTTTTTTACAGCATCAAGGTCTAGGTTGTCTTTTAAGGCTTTTGCCATAATATCTCTTTACAAAAGTATTTACTATCTCTTACTTATGACATTATAACATCTACAAACTACTAATTGTGGCAAATTCTCCTAATCCTCTTGGCTTATAATGCATTAAAAACTCACCCTTACTTTTTCCATCTGCAAAACTACTTTTATAACCTAGCCCCTCTACAAGTATGCATGTTTTTCTCTTGCATCTTCGTTTTTGTACTTTTCATATTCTATTCTGTAGATGGCACTATAAATAGCTGCTCTGCCCGTTCCATGATAGCAGTGTATAAGAACTGGATAGTTGGTTTTATCATCTAAAACTTCAAAAAATTTGATTAATGTTTCTTTTGTGGGAACCTGCCCTGATGGAATATGTACATGTTTTACATCTGAATTTGTGGCAAAATTATATGCATTTATTGCTTTGTTTTCAGAATCAACTTCATTTTGTTTAGCAGGATTTAGGCTATCTTGAACACCAGGATCAAGTAGGTCTATAACTGTTTTAATTTTGTATTTACTTAAATAGTAAGCTAAATCATCTGGATCTATTAGTGCTGATTTATATACTTTATTTTTACTTATCTCTTCAAATCTATAATCAAAATGCACATAATATGCATAATACGAGCTAGAAAGTAATACAATAGAACCTAAAATTTTCAATATGAATTTCATGTAGCAAACCTTAAACACAGTATCTAGTTGAAACTATATTTAAGGTCTGTTACACCAGAAAAACATTTATTCTACATTATGGCGACAAAAATATTTATTTATTTACCATAGCTGAAATTTTTGCAACGATGCTTGGGTCTTCAAGAGTAGAGATATCTTGAGTAATCTCTTCCCCTTTTGCAATGGCACGAAGAATACGACGCATGATTTTACCTGAGCGAGTTTTAGGAAGTCCTGGTGCAAAAACCATATCATCACACAAAGCAATATTACCTATCTCTTTTTTGATAATGTTGTTAATAGCTTTAACCTCTCCAACCTCATCAGCTACACCATCGTCAGATTTTAATACTACATAGGCAAAGATACCCTCACCTTTAAGTTCATGTGGTTTACCAACAACTGCAACCTCTGCTACATTTGGATGTTTTTTGATAGCTGCTTCAACTTCAGCAGTACCCATTCTATGTCCACTTACATTGATAACATCATCAGTACGACCTGTAATAGTGATATAGCCATCTTCATCATATCTCGCACCATCACCTGTAAAATATACAGCTTTGCCATCTTTTTTTACATCACCAAAATATGACTTAATATATCTCTCTTCATCACCCCAAACACCACGAATCTGTGCTGGCCAAGGCTTAGTGATACACATATAACCAGTTTCACCAACTTCTGCCACCTCGCCAGTTGCAGGGTCTAAGATTTCAGCCATAATCCCTGGTAACGGGAGTGTCGCACAACCAGCTTTAATAGGTGTAGCCCCAGGAAGTGGAGATACTATATGTCCACCAGTCTCAGTCTGCCAGTAAGTATCAACGATAGCACATTGAGAACTTCCAACCTCTTCGTAGTACCATTTCCACGCTGGTGGGTCAATAGGTTCACCAACTGTTCCAAGAACTTTTAATGAACTGAGATCATATTTCTTAGGCTCATCTTCACCCATCTTATGTAAAACTCTAATAGCAGTTGGAGCCGTATAGAACTGATTAATTTTATGCTCTTGCACCATTTTCCAAGGACGACCAGCATCTGGATGTGTAATCACACCCTCAAACATTACAGTTGTAGCACCCATCGCAAGTGGACCATACACTATGTAGGTATGACCTGTAATCCAACCAACATCCGCCGTACACCAGTAAGTATCGTTCTCTTTTACATCAAACACCCACTCCATAGTCATCTGAGCCCAAAGAATATAACCCGCTGAGTTATGCTGAACACCTTTTGGTTTACCTGTAGAACCTGAAGTATAAAGCAAGAAAAGAGGATCCTCAGCATCCATAACCTCGGCTTCACATTTTGAAGATTTATTTTTAATTAGTTCATTGTAAGAATAATCACGCCCCTCTTTCCAAGTTACCTCTTCATTATTACGCTCAACAACTAAAACCTTCTCAACAGGTGTTTCACCTTCAAGTGCCGCATCAACAACTGGTTTTAGCATATATGGCTTTGTCTTTCTATACGCTCCATCAGCAGTGATAACAAGCTTAGCCTCTGCATCGTCTATTCTATCTTTGAGTGCTTCACTTGAAAATCCACCAAATACTATAGAATGGATAGCACCAATTCTTGCACAAGCGAGCATTGCGTAAGCAGCTTCGGGTATCATTGGCATATATATAACAACACGGTCACCTTTTTGAACTCCAAAATCTTCTTTTAAAAGATTTGCAAACCTGTTTACATTATTAGACAAATCATTATAAGTAATATTTTGAATATCTCCACGATCACCCTCAAATAAAATGGCAGTTTTATTCCCTCTTATATCTAAATGACGATCAATACACTGAGTAGAAACATTAAGTTTGCCACCATCAAACCATTTTACAAACGGTGCATTTGATTCATCAAGTACCTTTGTAAACGGCTCAACCCAATCAAGCTTTTCTTTTGCATAATCACCCCAAAAACCCTCATAGTTCTCTTTTGCTTTATTCATTAGAGCGTTATACTCATCCATACTTCCTATATTTGCATTTTTTGCAAACTCTGCATTTGGTTGAAAAACTTGTTTTTTTATTTCTGACATTTTAAGCCCTTATATTTTAAATTAATTGCGAAAATTATATCTTGAAAAAATTCATCTTTCCTTGAAGATTTTTTTTTATTTTTTTTTAAAGTTTTTTTAATGTTAAGAGTTGTAATTGCATCTATTAAGAATAATTCACTATAATTTCAAAATTATTTATAAAAGGATTATAATGTTTGGTAGAACAGAATTAAAAACATACGACTTAACTGCTGAAGAGTTAAGTAAAAAACAATGGGCTAAAATGTCAACTGCAAAAGGTGACATCTGGTTAAAACTTTATCCAGATGAAACTCCAAATACTGTTGCAAACTTTGCACACTTAGCGGAGAGTGGTTTTTACAACAACTTAAATTTTCACCGTGTAATCCCAGGTTTTATGGCTCAAGGTGGTTGCCCAACTGGAACTGGAACTGGCGGACCTGATTGGTCTATCCCTTGTGAAACTGCACTTAACACTACTCGTCATGCACGCGGTTCTTTGTCTATGGCTCACGCTGGACCAAATACTGGAGGAAGTCAATTTTTCATCTGTTTTGTACCTACGCCACATTTAGATGGTGTTCACACTGTTTTTGGCGGAATTGAAGCAGACGATGCAGAAAGTTTTGATGTTCTTGATAGCATTCAAGGTCAAGATGCAATCAACTCTGTTGAAATTTTTGAAAAAAGAGATTAACCTAAAAACATTTTGCACTCAATTAAGTGCGAAATGTTTCAAGCTTTACATTCAGCTCATCTGTTAAAGCGTTAAGATGCTCAGCGGTTGCTGCTATCTCCTCGACACTTCTTGCGTTTACTGATGAGATCTCATTTATCTCTTCCACTTTAGAAATTATAACCCCTACACTCTTACCTGTACTTTCAAAATCTCCTACTGTCTTATCACTAGCACTCACAGCTTCATCTACTAGCTCAGCTGTAAGGTTTATCTTCTGTTCCACCTCTTGAGCTATATCTGCCAACTCTAAAATATCTTTTGAATTTTCTACCATTTGAGACGAAGCATCTCCGATAGACTGAACCACAACATTTATAGTAGCGTTTATCTCAGAGAGTGTTTTTTGCGTTCTCTCTGCAAGTTTTCTTACCTCATCCGCAACAACTGCAAACCCTCTTCCATGCTCTCCAGCTCTTGCCGCTTCAATGGCTGCATTTAATGCTAAAAGATTTGTCTGATCTGCAATATCACTTATGATAGTAAGAACCTCTTTTACATTGTTAGCTTCTCCTGAGAGCTCTTCCATATTTTGAGCTAATTGAGCTTCTGTTTGAGCAGATGTTTGAACTCTTGTTGTAAGTGTTACTATCTCACCTCTTGCATCTTTTAGGTTTGTATTTGCTTTTATAATCTTTTCTTTACTGTTTTGTGCATCTGCTATAGCTTCTACAATTTCATTTTGTATCGCTCTTGAATCAGCTGTTGCTTCATTCACTATAGTTACAGAATTTTCAACATTTTTCCCAACACCTATAGCTGTTGTAGATAGTTCATGCGCCATAGAAGCATTTTCTATCGAACTATTTTTAAATCCAGCCATAAGATTGTTAAACATGGCTATCAAGCTATTTAACTGTTTTGAAATCTCCCCTATCTCATCTTGTGAGTTATTTTGACTTCTAAGAGTAAGGTCGTGAGTGGAAGAGAGATTTGACATGTAGTTTTGTAGTGCAGTAATTGATTTTTTTATAGAGTTCACTATGAAAGCTCCAAGCATTAAACCTAGCAGTATTGAGAGTACCATAACAACCATCAATGTTGATTTTATTGAACTTTTTTTCTCTCTCATACTTTGACTTGCACTGTTTGCTGCATCTTCCGCTTGTTTTACTACACTACCTCCAGCATTTTTCATCTTTGGCAATATCTCTTTAGTGAGTTTTTTATTAAGCCCTACCCATTGATGCGCAGCACTTTCATAACTTTTAGCTGCCTTATAAAATGTCTCAATTTTTTCTAATTCAGAACTGTTTGATGCTATCGATTTCAACATTTTCAATTTACTTAACATCTCCTTAAAATGATTCTTCATCAGTTGAAATGCTTCCTCTTTTTGCGTGAGCATATATATCTTTTCATTTGCTCTAATATTATAAGTCAGTTTCCAAATATCTGTAGCTATATTTGTTTTTTTTACAAGTGTATAAGATAATTTTTTTTGAAGCTCCTCTCTTTTTTCCTCTACATAGTTTTTAGCTTGTAGAGTAGCAAGACTACCATCTTTATGAAGAACTAGAGCAGATTTTTTAAGTTTTTGTATAACTGAGACACCCTCGTTATACAAGTTTTCATATTCTTTTGTATCTTTTCTTGCAATTTTTGACTTTTGTAATATCTCCTTGTCACTCTCTATACTATCAATCGTATCTAATGTTTTGTAGATATTTGCTATATTTTCTTTTGCTAAAACAAAAGCATTCTCTGCTAAAGTATTATCCTCTGTTGAGATATTTGAATTTAAGAGATAGATCTTTTCTTGAAGTATTGTCTTGTAAGCATCTCTCTCTACCTCAGTTGCCATCTCCAAACTAGTCAGTTTGTCACCAATTTCGTTAAGCCCAAAGATAGAAACAACCGAAAGCACTACAGCAGTTAAAATACTTAAAAGCACTAGCAAATACGCCTTTAGTTTTATACTAATATTATTCATTTTAATCCCTTTTTTTATTTATTGTACAATATTTGCATATATCAACTAAGGTTCTACTTAATATTAGTTCTAAATTTGTTATACTTTCAATAAAAAGGATAAGCATCTTAGTCCATATCTGCTGTAGTGTTGACTCACACTTCTTTTTGCAAAAACTTCAAAACGATTTCCCAGATGAGAAGCTCACTGGCTTTTTTTATGATCCTAACATCCACCCCTATTCGGAATACCAACTCCGTTTTTTAGATGTCGAGCGTTCTTGTAAAAAACTCGGCATTAATCTGCTTGAGGGTGAGTATGACTATGAAAACTGGATGCAAGCTGTTCGAGGCTTAGAAAAAGAGCCAGAAAAAGGTGCTAGGTGTGAAGTGTGTTTTGATAAACGCTTTGAAATAAGTGCTCAAAAAGCCCTCTCTCTTGGCGAAAAAACCATGACAACGACACTGCTTGTTAGTCCTTTAAAATCTCAAGAACAGCTCAAAAAGAGTGGTGATATCTTCGAGAAAAAGCATGGGGTGAAATTTATTGCAGTTGATTACCGTGCAGGTGGAGGCACACAAGACCAAAGCAGAATTACAAAAGAGGAACAACTTTACCGACAAGACTATTGCGGATGTATCTATGGCTTAACTATGCAAAGAAAGCAGCAAGATAGACTTATGGATGAGATGTTTTCCCCTATCTCAAAACAAACTCTTCCAGCATCCATTGAAGAGCGATTAGAAATATATAAAAAGCGTATTGAGTTAGAAGAGCAAAATATAAAATACAAGATTATAAAACAAAAATTTTTAAATTATCGTCAATTCAGCTTACAAGTCACTCTAGGCAAAAAAGAAAATATCCCTGCTTATGCACTCTCCTACTCTATAATTCCAAGAAAAAAGGCACAAGGGAAAATTGAATTTAGTGCTTCAAATATCTCTTATTTGAGCCGTGAAGAGGTGAAATTCATCACAAGAGACCATTTCAACTTCCTCTGTAAATCTAAGTATAAAAATATTAAAGAGCTTATTTTCAAAGCTCCAAATTTTGATGAAGAGTTGTATATAAGGGAGAAACTAGGATGTGATTTTTATGATTTAACCCCTATAGTAGTTGTCGAGAATATACCTGATTCTAAAATAACTATAAAGTTAGATGCAAAAACTTACAAAGACACGAGAGAAAAACTAATCATAATCTAATGTTTATTTAGGTAAAATAGCCAAAATTATTATATAAGGCTTTTACCCAATGACTATGGATATTATGGAAATTCAACAAATTATACCTCACCGTTACCCTTTTTTACTCTTAGACCGCATCACTGACTTGACAAAAGGTGAATCAGTTATCGGATATAAAAATGTAACAATAGGCGACAATGTATTTCAAGGTCACTTTCCAGGACATCCAATCTATCCCGGTGTTATGATTTTAGAAGGGATGGCACAAGCTGGTGGAATCTTAGCATTTAAAAGTATGGATATGACAGAAGAGGAAGTAGCAAACAAAGTTGTTTATTTTATGAGTATTGATAAAGCTAAATTTCGTTCTCCTGTAAAACCAGGTGATAAACTAGAATATCGCGTAAGTATGATTAAACAAAAAGGTGCTATTTGGATATTTGATGGTAAAGCATATGTTGATGACAAACTAGTTGCACAAGCTGAATTAAAAGCGATGATTGTTGACAAATAAAAATTATTACGAAATAAAGGTAAAAATTTGAGTAAAATCTCTCCCCTAGCTATTATAGAAAATGGTGCAATTATCGGCAAAGATGTCGAGATTGGGCCGTACTGTTTTATATCATCCAAGGCAACTATAGGTGATGGAACCAAGATAGATCAAAACACTTGTATCTATGGTAAAACAACTATTGGTAAGAACAATAAAATATTTTCACATGCTGTTATCGGTTCTATCCCTCAAGACCTTAAATTTGCTGGAGAGGATGTAGAACTCATCATTGGTGACAACAATAAAATAAGAGAGTTTACTCTTTTTAATCCAGGAACTAAAGGTGGTGGTGGAAAAACTATAGTTGGTTCACACAATCTTTTTATGGGCTATGTTCACTTAGGACATGATGTAATCATAGGAAACCATTGTATTTTAGCAAATGCTGCAAATTTAGCAGGACATGTTGAAGTTGGTGACTATGCTGTTATTGGTGGTATGACTCCAGTTCACCAGTTTGTACATATTGGAAGTTATGCAATGATTGGTGGTGGCTCAGCAGTAGCTCAAGATATACCTCCATTTTGTTTAGCTGAGGGGAATCGTGCAACTCTAAGAGGGCTAAATCTAACAGGTCTAAGACGCAACATAGATAGAGAAGATATAGATAAATTAAAATCAGCATATAGAGAACTGTTTGAGTCTGGAAAGCCTTTGAAAGAAACAGCTTCTGAGTTGGTTGAAAATACTAAAAGTTACAAAGTGCACGACCTGTGTAACTTTATATTAAAAACAAAAAGAGGGATACCTTTTGAGAGGAAAAATGTATGATACATAGACATTGTAGTTTTTGTGATGCAAGTGAAAGTGAAGAAAATCCACTAATAGCTGGAAATGGTGTTTATATTTGTAAAAACTGTGTTGTTTCAGCATATAAAATCATGTTTGGCGATGAAAAAGAGCTAGCTACTTCTGAAGAAAAAGAACTTCTTGATGCAGTTACAAAACTGATGACTCCAAAAGAGTTAAATACATTTTTGGGTGATTATATTATTGGTCAAGAGCGTGCAAGAAAGCTTCTGAGCGTTGCAGTATATAATCATTATAAAAGAATATTTAAAACAAAAAATATAACTAAAGATGATACAGAGATAGCAAAATCGAATGTTCTTCTTATCGGACCAACAGGGAGTGGTAAAACTCTTATGGCGCAAACAATTGCAAGGGTTTTAAATGTTCCTATCGCAATAGCAGATGCTACAAGTCTTACAGAGGCTGGATATGTGGGGGAAGATGTTGAAAACATCTTAACAAAACTTCTACAATCAGCTGATGGTGATATACAAAAAGCTGAACAAGGTATAGTCTTTATAGATGAAGTTGACAAGATCTCTCGTATGAGTGAAAATCGTTCAATCACTCGCGATGTATCGGGAGAAGGTGTACAACAAGCACTTCTTAAAATTATTGAAGGTTCAGTTGTAAATATCCCGCCAAAAGGTGGAAGAAAACATCCAAATCAAGAGTTTACATCTATTGACACAACAAATATTTTATTTATATGTGGTGGTGCATTTGATGGACTCAAAGATATACTCAAGAAAAAACAAGGTGAAAATGTTTTAGGCTTTGGTCACGATAAAAAAACAAAAGATGAGCAAGAAACAACATATCAAATGGTTGAACCTGATGACTTAGTCTCATATGGTCTTATTCCTGAGTTAGTTGGAAGATTGCCTATTATCGCTTCACTCAATGAGATTACACAAGAGGATATGGTTCGCATATTAACAGAACCAAAAAACTCTCTAATAAATCAGTATAAAAAACTATTTTCTATAGATGAAGTGGAATTAAATTTTGAAGATGAAGCATTAAAAGCGATTGCACAAAAAGCTATTAAAAGAAAAACAGGTGCTCGTGGACTTCGTGCAATTTTAGAAGAAAATATGATAGACATTATGTATGAGCTTCCTGAGTACAGCGGGTATGAAGTTTTAGTTACAAAAGATGTAATTGAAAATGGTGATACACCAGTATATATTAAAAAAACAACACAAAAAACAGCATAAGGCATATACATGATATTTAGTAAAATAGTAGGTCTTTTTTCAAGTGATTTATCTATAGATTTAGGAACGGCAAATACTATTGTAATTGCAAAAGGAAGAGGTATTATTATCAATGAGCCTTCTGTTGTTGCCGTTAAGACTGAAAAATATGGACAACAAAGAGTTTTGGCTGTTGGACATGAAGCAAAAGATATGGTTGGTAAAACTCCAGGTAATATCAAAGCTATTCGTCCTATGAGAGATGGTGTAATCGCAGATTTTGATATGACTGAAAAGATGATTAGAAAGTTTATTGAAAAAGCACATGGAAGAAGTACTTTAATTAGTCCAAGAATTATTATCTGTGTTCCATATGGCTTAACTCAAGTTGAAAGAAAAGCTGTTCGTGAATCTGCTCTTAGTGCTGGAGCTAGAGAGGTTTTTCTTATAGAGGAACCTATGGCAGCTGCAATTGGTGCGGGGATTGACATCCGTGAACCTCAAGGGAATTTAGTTGTAGATATTGGTGGTGGGACTACTGAAATCGGTGTCGTTTCTCTTGGTGGACTTGTTCTTTCTAAATCTATCCGTACTGCTGGAGATAAACTAGACAAGGGTATAGTTGATTATGTTAAGAGAAAATACAATCTTTTAATTGGTGAGCGAACCGCTGAAGAGATTAAAATCAATATTGGTACCGCTGTTGCTCTCGATGAAGAACTTACTATGATTATAAATGGTAGAGACCAAGTTGAAGGGCTTTTAAGTTCTGTGGAGCTTACAAGTGAAGATGCGCGAGAAGCTATGCAGGAGCCACTTAAAGAAGTAGCAGAAGCACTTCGTGATGTCTTAGAAAAGATGCCACCTGATTTAGCTGGAGACATTGTAAACCACGGTATTATACTTACGGGTGGTGGTGCTCTTATCCGCCAACTAGACAAGTATTTATCTGATATTGTAAAAATACCTGTATTTGTTGCTGATGAACCGCTACTTGCCGTTGCACACGGAACTGGTCGAGCACTAGAAGAGATAGACCTACTACAAGAACTTTTCGAAAATGAATAAAGAGCTCTTTAGCTTTTTTTTAATCTTCATTGCACTCTTTTTGGGTGCATTATACTACACAAATACCATTCAGGGTCCTTTTATATCTGCTCTTAATTACATCAAATCAAGCTATCACAACTCTGTAGAATTTGTTGAGTACACAATTGATAAACATCTATTACAAGCGCAAAACATTCAAGAGCTCAAAGAAGAGATACAACAATACGAAAACAATCATCTTGTGATGCAACAACTTGCTTCTGAGGTTACTGATCTTTTTAAGCAAAATCATTCAAAACTAAAAACTGATCCAAGAGTAGAATTAGTAAGAACAATTTCATACGCTAAATTTGGAGACTTCAATAGAATTTGGCTAGAAGCAAGTGAATTTAATAGTTCAAAAATCTATGGACTAATTTATAAAGAATTAGTAGCAGGTATTGTTATAAGCCAAAACAACAAACCTTTAGGACTCCTCAACAAAGACATTAAAAGCTCTTATGCTGTGTATGTTGGAAAAGACTCTGCTCCTGGTATTGTTCACGGAAACAATTCAGAACATTTAGTTGTAAAATTTATACCCTCTTGGTTCGATATAAAAGTTGGTGATGAAGTTATCACCTCTGGGCTAGATAAAATATTTTTCAAGGGTTTAAAAGTTGGACGTGTCATCTCTGTTACAAAATCTCAGGGTTATCAAAATGCTATTGTAGAAGCTTATTATAAAGCAAATAACCCCAACTATTTTCATATGATAACAAAAGTAAAATGAAATATATAATTTTTTTATCATTACTATTATCATCATTAGTTGCAGATAAATTAACAATAGGTGCAGGACCATATATACAAACGCAACCCTATAAAAACACCAAGTCGATTACTGTTCCATCGCCTGTTTTATTTTATGATAATGGCATCGCTTATATAAGATGGACGAGAATTGGTCTCTACTTTTTAGGTGAAAGTAAGGATGAATATTCATGGGGATTTTCACTCACAGCCCTTCCTCGCCCCTATGGTTACTTAGCTTCTGATTCTGTTGCTTTACATGGTATGGATGAGAGAAAAACTTCATGGGAAGGTGGTTTAGCCTTTGGTGCAAAAGTAGATAAAGCATATATTGAAATTTTAGCTGTTAGTGATCTATTAAACGCTAATGATGCCTGGGTCATCAAGACAGAAATAGGATATGAATTTAAAGTAAACAACTTCTCTTTTTATCCAAGTGTAATTGCTGTATATCAATCATCAAACTTTGTAAATTACTACTATGGTGTTAAGCAAGAAGAGGTAACTACTAGTAGAAGTTTCTATCATCCTAATGCTGATATGCAGTATGGACTTCAAACTTACATACAACATCCAATCACCGATGGGTTTTCCTTTTTTGCAAATTTTAAAGCTGATTTACTCTCATCTGAAGTGACTTCTAGCCCTATAGTAGATGACAACTTTATATACTCAGGGATACTTTCTCTTATCTATACTTTTGAGCAGTAAAATTCTATTTTAAAACTCATCAAATTTTAAGTGCTTTTTATCTATAATAAAAAAATTTATTATATACATCTTAAAAGGTAAAAAATGCCAAAACGCACAGATATAAACACTATTTTACTTATAGGTTCTGGTCCAATTATTATTGGTCAAGCTTGTGAATTTGACTATTCAGGAACTCAAGCCGTTAAAACTCTAAAAGAGCAAGGCTACCGTGTTGTTCTTATCAATTCTAATCCTGCAACTATTATGACAGATCCAGAGTTTGCAGATAGAACTTATATAGAGCCTATCAAAGAAGATGTAATAGCTGAAATTATTAAAAAAGAAAATGTAGATGCTGTTCTTCCAACAATGGGTGGTCAAACTGCACTTAATGTTGCTACAAGTATGTACGAAAAAGGGATGTTGAAAGGGGTAGAATTTCTTGGGGCAACTCCTGAGGCAATACACAAAGGTGAAGACCGCTCAGCGTTCAACGAAGCTATGATAAAAATTGGTATGGATTTACCAAAAAGTGCCAATGCATATAGTGTTGATGAAGCGATAGAATTAGCTCGTGAGATTGGTTTCCCAGTTATCAGTAGAGCTTCTTTCACTCTTGCCGGTGGTGGTTCAGGTGTTGCCTACAATATGGAAGAGTTTAAGAAATTAGCTGAGGAGGGCATCTCTGCTTCCCCTGTTAATGAGATCGAAATTATGGAGTCTATGCTTGGCTGGAAAGAATATGAAATGGAAGTTATCCGCGATAAAGCGGACAACTGTGTAATTATCTGTGCAATCGAGAACTTTGATCCAATGGGTGTGCATACTGGTGACTCCATAACAGTTGCTCCTGCACTTACACTTACAGATAAAGAGTACCAAAGAATGCGTGATGCTTCTTTTGCAATTTTAAGAGAGATTGGGGTTGACACAGGTGGATCAAATGTTCAGTTTTCAATTTGCCCAAAAACTGGGCGTATGATTGTTATTGAGATGAACCCTCGTGTATCTCGTTCTTCTGCTCTAGCATCAAAAGCTACAGGGTACCCTATCGCAAAAATAGCGACACTTTTAGCAGTTGGTTATACACTTGATGAACTTACAAATGACATTACAGGAACTCCTGCATCATTTGAGCCTGTAATTGACTATGTTGTAACAAAAATTCCCCGTTTTACATTTGAGAAATTCCCTGAAGCTGTAAGTACATTAAGTACAAGTATGAAATCAGTTGGTGAGGTTATGGCAATCGGTAGAACATTTAAAGAGTCAATGCAAAAAGCTCTCTGTTCTCTTGAAACAGATCTTTGTGGTTTCAATGAACTAAATGCAGATACAGAATTTGTGAAACATGAAATCCGTCGTCCAAATGCAGATAGAATGTTGTATGTTGCAGAAGGTTTTCGCCGTGGTATGAGTATAGATGAGATGTATGATACCTGTGCGATTGACCACTGGTTCCTTTATCAAATTCAAGAGATTATAGAAGCGGAAAACTCTATTACGGACAAAATTTTATTTGATGAAAAATTTATGAGAAGCCTGAAAGTTGATGGTTTTTCAGATAAAAGAATCGCACAACTTATCAAGAAAAACTCTCATCAAGAGGTGAGTGAAAATGAAGTGTACGAGAAAAGAAAATCTTTAGGTGTATCATTAGAATTTAATGAAGTTGATACATGTGCGGCTGAATTTGAAGCACTCACTCCATACCTTTACTCTACAACAAATATTATTGTATCTCCAAACGCTAAAAACAGAGTAAGTGATAAGAAAAAAGTTCTTATTTTAGGTGGTGGACCAAATAGAATAGGTCAAGGTATCGAATTTGACTACTGCTGTGTTCATGCTGCTTTTGCTTTAAAAGAGATGGATATAGAGTGTATTATGTACAACTGTAATCCAGAAACTGTTTCAACTGACTATGATACCTCTGATGTGCTTTATTTCGAGCCAATTGATTTTGAACATGTGAGAGAAGTTATAGAAAATGAGCAACCAGATGGAATTATAGTTCATTTTGGTGGACAAACTCCATTAAAACTTGCAGATGCGCTTACAAAAATTGGTGCTAATATCTCTGGAACTCCTTCTGCTGTTATTGATCTCGCAGAAGACAGAGAACAGTTTTCAGATTTTGTAAATAAACATGGACTAAAACAACCTGCCAACGGTTTGGCTCGCAAGAAAGAGGAAGCTGGACCAATCGCTGAGAAACTAGGTTTTCCAGTTCTTGTTCGTCCATCATTTGTTCTCGGTGGTCGTGGCATGAAAATAGTTTATAGTCATGAAGAGTTAAATGATTATATGGCTCTTGCGATAAGTGTTTCAAATGAAGCTCCTGTTTTAATTGACAAATTTTTAGACCAAGCTATAGAGCTTGATGTAGATGCTATTACTGATGGGAGTGATGTTTACATAGGTTCTGTCATGCAACATATTGAAGAAGCTGGAATTCATTCAGGTGACAGTGCCTGTTCACTACCCCCTATAAATCTTTCACCAGAGATGATTGAGAAAGTTGAACAACAAACAAGGACTATAGCTCTTGGTCTTGGTGTAGTTGGTCTTATGAATGTTCAATATGCAATCTTTAAAGATGAAGTTTACCTTATAGAGGTAAATCCAAGAGCTTCAAGAACTGTGCCATTTGTTTCAAAAGCTACAGGGATGCCTTTAGCAAAAGTTGCTACTCGTGTTATGGTTGGTGAGACATTAAAAAGTTCACTAGAGTATTATGACAAATACAACATAGTTCAAGAGGTTAACGGCTTATTAAAACCTAAACTAAAAGGTCATATCTCTATCAAAGAGGCAGTATTTCCTTTTCATAAACTAATTGGTGCTGATTTAGTTCTAAGCCCTGAGATGAAATCAACTGGTGAAGTGATGGGGATTAGTTCTAACTTTGGTGTGAGTTTTGCAAAAGCACAATTGAGTGCTGGAAATAAAATCCCTACTTCTGGAACTTGCTTCCTCTCTTTTGTCGATACAGACAAGGTTTATGCTCCAGAGATAGCAAAAGGGCTCCATAAACATGGATTTAAGCTTGTTGCAACCAAAGGCACACAAGCGGTTATCGAAGGTGCTGGTATCCCATGTGAGCGTGTTCTTAAGATTTCTGAGGGTCGTCCAAATATTGAAGATAGTATGAAAAACGATGAAATTGCAATGGCAATAAACACTTCTGACAACAATACATCTAAAAAAGACGCTACTGTAATCCGTCAAGAAGTACTCAGAAAAAACATACCTTATTTTACAACTCTAAGTGCAGCAAGGGCAATGATCCTCGCACTAGATGAAATGGACGATAACTCATGGTCAAGAGCAAAAGCTTTACAAGACTTTCTTCTTTAGAAGTGAGCGTAATTCTTACACAAACCGACACTACTGTCGGTTTTTTATCTCAAAACGCCAAAAAACTTTATGAGATAAAATCTCGTAATACTACAAAGCCATTCATAAGAGTTTATTCAAATTTTAAAACCCTTTTATCTTTTGGCCATAGAATTCCAAATAAATTCAAAAATAGTGTGAGACGATCAAAAAAAACAACTTTTATTGTTAAAAACACTGCCTTTAGAGTTGTAGAGCCCTCTTTAGACTCTCAAATTCTTAAAAATTTACAATGGAATTTTTCCACATCTGCAAATGAATCCACTAAAAAGTTTCACAGAGAGTTTTGTGAAAAAAAAGCTGATATAATAGTAGAAGACAATGAAGGATTACACGAGTATAGCTCGTCGAGTCTTATTAAGATTGGTAAAATTAAAAGGAGAAAAATAAGATGAGTAAATTTGTCATGGCTTTTTTAAGTGGTACTTTTTTTACATTTATCTTAGATTTTTTCATCTTTTTAGGAATTAAACTTCACTATATAGATTTTTACGGAATTGATCTTTATTACAATATACTCTTTGCTGATAATCAAAGCCCTCTGCTTTATCTTGTTTCAAGTATAATTTTAGGATATATTACTATCTATATTGACAATAATAAACTCAGCACGATTGTACTTGGGATTTTGTTTTTCATAGTTTCATTAACTCTTATAGAACCTATTGGTAATTATGTAGGAAAGATGATACTTATGGAAAAAAATGTAACTTTTAGAGACCATAAATATACTTTTACAGGGGATATTTACTATAATGGCAGAGATACAATAACATTTTATGATTATGAACTTGAAAAAATTATATTTTTAAAGAAAAAGGATTTAAAACAATGAAGCATATTTCTTCAATAGCCGGTGGCGTTGCACTTGGGAGTGCGGGTGTTCTTATGATGAGTGTACTAAGCGGATGTGAAGCACCACAAGAACAACAACAGCAACAAAATCGTTTCATAGTAATTGAACAACAAGCAAATGGAAAGTATATAGTTGTTGAAGAGATGCCTACCGAGGGTCCTAGTCGTGCGATTATTCGTGAAAAAGATGCCAATGGTAATACTGTTGAGCGTTTTATGAGTGAAGCAGAGATGAAAGCACTTGCAGAACAAGAGTATCAAAAAGTACAAGACGGCACATCTGAGACTATACAAAGTGGTGACAGCAGTGGCGGTATGGGTCTTGCAGGAACTATATTAGCTGTAGCGGCAGGTTCACTTTTAGGTAATATGATTGGTAATGCTTTAATGAACAACAAAAACTTTTCAAAGAATGCAGCAAACTCTAATAAGAGTGCTTATAGTCGTTCAGCCGCTTCAAGAAGTTCAACGAAAAAAAGCAGTACAAGAAAAAGTTTCTTTGGTGGTAGTTCTAGCAGAAGTTCATCTTCTAGCAGAGGTTTTGGAAGTTGAGCATGGTTACATTACAAAAATTAAGTCCACTTGATGATGCAGCTTTAGAAGAGTTAGGTTTTACTTGGCATACAGATGAAGATGGAACGAAATATGTAAGTGACGAGCTTGTTGAAGTATCACATAGTGAGGCAGAAGCTTATTATGAAGCAGCAAATACAATCTATGATATGTATGTAGAAGCTGCAGAATTTGTAATTGCCAATGATCTGTTTTTTGAGCTTGGCATCCCTTTTAATCTTGTTGAAGCGATTAAAAAAAGTTGGGAAAGTGATGTTCACTGGCACATCTATGGGCGATTTGATTTAGCTGGTGGTCTTGACGGTAAAGATATAAAACTCATAGAATTTAACGCTGATACTCCAACTGGTCTTTTTGAAACAGCCCTACTTCAATGGGCATTACTCAAGCATAATGATATGGATGAAGCCAAACAATTCAACAATGTATATGAAGCGATAAGTCAAAACTTTAAAAGACTCATCACCCTATTTGATGATACAGAACTTTTTGATGAGCGTTATGATGGCTGGAAAATACTTTTTTCATCCATAGATGGCAATGACGAGGAGGAAACAACAACAAGACTACTCCAGCAGATGGCAACTGATGCTGGATTTAACACAAGTTTCGAATATCTGCAAAATGTAAATTTTGATGACAACGGAATCTCTGATGCATATGAAAATGGGTATGAATACTGGTTTAAACTCTACCCATGGGAAGATATGGGGCATGATGAACCAGAACTAGCTACCACTATATCAAACATTATGAAAAATCAAAAAGCAATCATATTAAACCCTGCATACACACTACTCTTTCAATCAAAGGGGATGATGAAAATCTTATGTGACCTTTTTCCAGACTCTCCGTACCTACTAAAAACTTCTTTTGAGCCACTAGAGGGGATAAAACAGGTTGAAAAATCTGTATTTGGTAGAGAGGGTGCGAACACTAAAATCATTGACGCTAAAGGTGATGTTTTACAAGAGAAAGATGGCCCATATGATAACTATAAAAAAGTGTATCAAGAGTATGTAGATTTTAACAAAGATATTCATGGCAAAAAGTATCAAGCTGGCGTTTTCTTTGCTTATGAGGCTTGCGGAATGAGTTTTAGAAAAGGTGATGAGATTATGGACAATATGAGTAAGTTTGTAGGTCACATTCTCGTTTAAGTATATTTCTTAGTTACAAGCCTTTATAAGCTTGTAACTGTAATAACACTTTGAGAATTTTCAAAAATTCTTTTAACTCTATCTTGCCAAATTGTACCAAAGTCTATAAGCTCTTCTTCACTTGCACTACCTTGCATCATTTTTTGCATCAATGGTTGCATTTTTGGATTTGGAGCAACAGAGGATGGATTATAAATAACATCTACACTTTCATTATTGTCAATTCTGGTAAATCTTGCAGATGAACTAATATTTGCATTAAAATCCATAAGAGAGTGTCTAGCAAACTTACCAGCTAAACCTTTAAATCCACTTCTATCAGTCGCACCTGTTATATGAGATATAACATTACCTATGACACCGGCAACTCCATCTTCTAGCGATTCTTTAAACTCCACTTTAATACTACCTCGAACAGCTCTTTCGTTTGGATAGAGAGCTTTTAATGCCTCTTGCGTTATGAGGTATGCACCTGCAACTGTTGGGCAACTATGCCCTGCTGATTTTACAACATCAAGATAAGTAAACTCATACTCACCATTTTCAAATGCACCTAGTACATTAGAGAGGGGGTCTTTCACTTGAATAACTTCACAATTGTCAAAAAACTTTGGATAACTCATTATATATTCCTTATTTCTATTACTTTAGCGCTTAGATTTATTGTATCACTCTGTGCTTCAAATACATCATCGATTTTCAATGTTGAGAGATCAACTACCTTATTATTTTGAGATATTTGAGCAAATCCACTCTTGCTTTTAAATTTTGGATTATTTGATTCTAGCATATTTTTTAAATTATTCAATTGATTTTGCGCAACATTTATAACTGCATTGATAGCATTTGGATAGTTGATGGTAATATGCTCTAACTCTTTAGAAAAAGTTTGCAATTTAAAATTGATAGTTTGTATATATGCACCTTGGAGCTGTTTAATTTCTGTATTTTTTTGAACAAGTTTTTTCTCTATTGAATGTTGCGAGTAAGAACTATAGAGGTGCTCCAGCTCCTGTTGTTTTACAAATAATTTTTGAGATAGTGTTTGAGAAAATTGCATCTGAAGTGAATCCAAATATTGATATAGTTCATTTGTATCAGGAAGAATCATCTGCATTGCTGCGCTAGGTGTTGGTGCTCGTAAATCTGCACAAAAATCACTTATAACCCAGTCTATTTCATGCCCTACCGCAGAAACTATAGGTGTTTTAGCTCTAAAAATCGCATCTGCAACCACCTCTTCGTTAAAAGCCCATAGGTCTTCTATGCTTCCACCACCACGCCCAATAACAATAATATCATAATATCTAGTATCACTAACAATTATTGCATTTGCAATTGCCCCAGCTGCACTATCACCTTGAACCAATACATCATACAAATCAATATCTATTGCTCTGTATCTTGTGTTTGCAACTCGTAACATATCTTGCACAGCTGCACCTGTCACAGATGTTATAAGAGCAATTTTACGAGGAAAGGGAGGCAGTTGTTTTTTTATAGACTCTTCAAAATAGCCTTGTGATGAAAGCTTTTGTTTTAACTGTTCATATGCCAAAGCCAAAGCGCCGTGACCTGCTGGTTCTATTGAAAAACAATTAATTTGGTATTCACCACGAGGCTTGTAAAGAGTGATAGCACCATCGAGAATAACTTTAAGTCCCTCTTTTAACTGAAACTTTAACTTTGATGCATTACCACGAAACATCACTGCTTTTAGTGTTGAAGAGGAATCTTTAAGAGTAAAGTATATATGTCCGCTGTTGTGAAAAGTTATACGGGAGAGTTCACCCTCAACTAAAACACGATTAAAGCTTGTCTCTAGTAAAGATTTAATCTGCTCATTGAGTGCAGACACACTAAGTGTATGCATAAATTATTACTTTTTTCTTGCTATTAAAAGTGTAGAGATATCCATAGAAAAGCTTTTTGTATATAATATCTCAAAACCAGCACTTTTAAGTTCATTTTGCATATTTTCTACAGTTGAAAAATCTTCTATAGAGTTTGGTAAGTACTCATATGCTTCTTTGTTTTTAGAGATAAATCCACCAACTTTTGGTAGTATTTTATTCGTATAAAAATTCATTATTTTTGCTATTAGTGATGGATTTTCATTTTTCATAAACTCTAAAATTACAACTAATCCGCCAACTTTTAAAACTCTATTGAACTCATCTAAAGCTTCTTTTCTCTCAATAACATTTCTAATCCCATAAGTGATACTAACAATATCACTAGACTCATCTTCAAGTGGAATTTCCGTAGCTTTTGATATATGATAATGAAACTCAGGATACTTCTCTTTTGCAACATCCACCATACCAACAGAAGGATCAACACCAACAATCTCATTGATTGTAACATCGGAGGTCTTAGCACGCTTTTTCCAAAAATCCATCATATCACCAGTGCCACAAGCAACATCTACAATTTTATCAAGCTCACCTTTACCATAAAATTGATATGCCTTATCACAAGCTTTGCGTCTCCAGCTTTTGTCAACACCCATACTCATTACACGATTTGCAGTATCATATGTTGGAGCAATATCGTCAAACATTGAGACAATTTTTTCTTGTTTTTGCATCTAAATCTTTCCTCAGTTAATTCTATAAATTATTTGTTTCTTTCATCCACATCATTATATCTTGCTCTTCTTTTTGTAGATTTAAAATTTCAAATTTTGTATCTAAATTTTTAAATCCTTTTGAGCCACCAAATGAGGGAGCTACAAAGGAGAGATAATAATCAACATATACTTTACTTAATGCAAACATTGCTGCACCTCCTTCAATCATAATATTATTATAACTATCGAGCAATGAAAAATTATCTGCAATGAAAACTCTTCTATTTTTCACATTAAACAAAGGGATAGTTTTATCAAATGTTTTTTCTTTTGAGAGTATGAGTATATCAGGGGCTTTTCCATTTACAAGTCTTGAATCAAGCGTAGGTCTATCTATTCTAACAGTATTTCCGCCAATCACTAGTAAATCACATAGATCCCTCATCGCATGAGTTTTTCTTCTGGATTCTTTTGAACTGATTATTCCCCCATCAGTAGTGCCATTTAATCTTTGTGCCCATTTAAAGAATATAAATTTTTCTTTACTCCATAAGCTAAATGGCTCTAATAAATTACTACACTCTTTTTGTAAAATATTTTCTGCTACATCTACACCATTTTTTCTTAGTATATCATTGCCATGAGCAGCAACTTCATTAAAGTCACTTACCCCAACATAAACTTTTTTAATACCAAGTTGAGATATTAAAGAGGCGCAGGAGGGTGTTTTACCTTGATGAGAGCATGGCTCTAAAGTGGCATAAAGTGAAACATTTTTAAAACAATTATTATGATTTTGCAAAAGATATGCGTGTATTTCAGAAGATGATGTTAACGACAAAATATCAGTATTGCTAGTGAGTTTACAATATGCATCTTGAAGTGCCATAATTTCAGCATGTGGAGTTCCAGCTTTTTTGTGTGCATTTATGCTTAAGAGTTCACCTCTGTCACCAACTACACAACATCCAACCGCTGGATTTGGATAGGTAAAACCCTGATATTTCCAAGCCTCTTGCAAGGCTAAGTTCATAAAAAAGTTACTGTCGATTACCATTCAAAATATGTTTTAGCTTTGTTGATATCATAAAAGTCAATTACAACTTCCTCACCATCTACATTAACAAAAATTTTAGAATCTTGAACCTTAATGAGAGTACCTTTACATTTTTCTTTATTTACTAGAAGAAGTGAAACTTTTTCACCTATTGATAACAAATAATGTTTTAAGGTTGATAATTTTCTCTCAATTCCAGGAGTTCCAACTTCAAGTCTATAGTCACCTGAAACTGGTGGAGTGACATCAAGTAAAGGGGATATGAGATGTGTTAACTCAACACAAGAGTCAAGACTAACCCCTGCTCTTTTACCAGAAACAATCTCTTTAGAAATTACACTAACACGGTAAATTGTTTCATCATTTTCACTCACCACTGTAGTATCATACAGTTCTAAATCTACCGATTTTACTAGTGAATTAATATCGCTCTCAAGACTCATCTTTAGTATCCTTTGCAATTCTCTTAAATAAATCTTCAATATTTTGTGATTTTTTAAGTTGTTCGTCAAATTCAAAAGCAAATTTTGGGCAACGAAACCAACCTTGATCTTTAAGGCAAAAATCTTCAATAATTGGACGAGCTTTTCTTAAAAGTTTCAAATAAGCTCTTTTTTCTTCTTCTGTAAATAAACTAGGGTCAATATAAACCTTAGCATCACTTTTACCACGAGAACACTTCACTTCAATTATACTTAATTCGTGAAGACGCTTGTCATTTAAAGAGCTTAAAGCCTCTGGAATCAACTGTAAAAGTATTGATTCCGTACGCTTGAGTTTTATCTGTGCTTCTGTCATTTATAAACTTACTTTTTGCTCAACTTTTTTGAATGTCTCAAGAATATCACCAGGTTGAACATCGTCGTAGCCACTAATAACAACACCACACTCGTAGCCATTGCCAATCTCTTCAACATCATCTTTGAAACGCTTCAGTGAAGTAAGTTCACCCTCATAATGAACTACACCATCACGAATAACACGAACCATACCACCACGGATAAGACGCCCATCAACAACAACTGAACCAGCAACAACACCTTTAGGGATTTTAAACACTTCTCTAACTTCTGCTTGACCTGTATTTTCTTCAGTGTATTTTGGAGCCATCATACCTGTAAGCATTCCAGTGATATCATCGATTAATTGATAGATAATTGAGTAAGTTTTTATCTCAACACCTTTTTGTTTTGCACTTGCTTTAACTGCACCAGTTGGACGAACATTAAATCCAAGTAGTACACAGTTTTCAGAGTTATTTACAAGTTCAACATCACCTTCAGTTATTCCACCAACTCCACTTGAGATGATATTCACTTTCACTTCATCATTTCTTAAGGCTGTAATAGATGTTTTAATCGCTTCGAGAGTTCCATGAACATCCGTTTTAAGAACAACTTTAAGAGATTTTAATTTACCCTCTGCAATCATTGCTGTCATATCTTCAAGTGACGACTTCGTACTAATTGAAAGCTCTTTATGTCTGTCATACTCATGACGCTTTAAAGCAAACTCTTTTGCTTCTTTATCGCTATTCATAACTGTCATAATTTCACCAGAAGCTGGAACTTCGTTAAGTCCAGCTATCACAGCTGTATGAGATGGTAAAAGTTCTTTTATTTGCTTTTTATGCTCATCAATCATCGCTTTTACACGACCATAAGCAGCACCACAGACAACATAATCACCAACTTTTAGAGTACCATTTTGCACGATAACCGTAGCAACTGGACCACGACCTTTTTCTAAAGAAGACTCGATAACAGCAGCTTTTGCAAGTGTGTTTTTATTTGCTTTAAGTTCTAGTATTTCCGCAGTTGTGAGAATATTTTCTAATAAATCATCAATACCCATACCAGATTTTGCAGAAACAGGAACAAACTCTACATCCCCGCCCCAATCAACAGGGTTGATACCATGTTCTGCCATTTGACCTTTTACCATATCAGGTTGCGCTGTCTCTTTGTCCATTTTGTTTAAAGCAACAATAATAGGAACACCTGACTCTTTCGCCATTTTAATAACTTCAAGAGTTTGTGGTTTTACACCATCATCAGCAGCAACAACGATAATAATAATATCTGTAATATCAGTACCCTTTTGACGCATATGACTAAATGCAGCATGCCCCGGTGTATCGATAAATGTAATTGCTTTACCATTTTGCTCAATCGTATATGCACCAATATGCTGAGTAATTCCACCAGCTTCACCATCAGTAACTTTCGCTTCACGGATAGCATCAAGAAGTGAAGTTTTACCATGGTCAACATGACCCATAATTGTAATAACAGGAGCACGCTCAGTTGCATCTGGATCTTCTTCTATATCTTTTACATCTTGAGTAAACTCATCTTTAGGGTCAATAATAGTAACTTCAACTTCAAACTCTTCACTTAAGATTTCAATTTCGTCGTTCCCGAGAAAATCATTTTTAGTCATCATCATACCAAGATCAAAAAGTACTTTTATGACATCTGACATTGGTCTTTTAAGAGCTTCTGCGAACTCATAAACACGAATATCTTCAGGAATCTCCACATGTGTTACAATCTCTTCTTCATGACTTGCTTTTGCATATTTTTTTCGCTTATCTTTACGAACTTTTCTACCACGGGGTGCTTGTTTTTTATTAGCATTTCTCCCAATTGGCTTAGGTGGTCTCGGTTTTCTTGGCTCTTCAACAGGAAGTGGAGCTCTCTCTGTTGAGTTTAAATCTAAGAGTGTCACTTGATTATCCATATCCATAGATACATCACTCATGGAACCACCAAAAATATCTATCCTCTTCCCTTGCTCTTGTTTTTTTGCATTACTTGAACTTTGTTTTGTCTTCTTCTTTTTAGCTAATTCCTCTAAAGCTTCAGCGCTTATTTTTCCATAACTAGAAACAGAAGCTTGTTTTTTTGGCATATCAAAATTTTCTTGAACTTCTACCTTAGGTTTTTTCTTTTTTACAATTTTAAGGCCAGATCTTTTTATTGCCTGTTTAACAATAACAGGACCAGTAGATTTCTGCTCTTTGACTTGTGTCTTGTTTTCTACATTCTCTGTTGTAGGCTTCTGCGTTTCAGTAATAATTTCTTTCTTTTTTGAAATTTCTCTTACAGGCTCTACTTTTGTGATCTCTTTTTGTTGAGGAGCTTCTTCTACTTTTTGAGATTCTATTTGAGCATCTTTTTGAGGAGTTTCTTCTTTTTTTTCTGGTGTTTCATTTTTTACTTTAACTGCTGTCTTCTTCTGTGTTTCGGGTAGATTATTATCACCGTTCATGATGTAATTTGCAATCTCTTCTGCTTGTTCCATACTAACTTTACTTTGTGCGGCTTTCACTTCTATACCCATATTCTTAGCTTTCTCTAAGACATCTTTAGAAGCTATCCCAAGCTCTTTTGCAATTTCGCTAACGCTAACTTTTTCTGTCATCAGTGATGATCTCCTTTAGTCTATTCGTAATTTTATCTCTATCACCACTTCTGCATTGTCGCATAAGTGCTTTTAATACTTTTTTTTCATCTAAAATACAATTATTACACAGATAAAAACTTCTTCCAAATCCGGTAAAAGTTTCTAGCTGTCCATTTTTGCATCTAAATCTATTTAGTTCATTTTGTACATATCTTAGCCTACAAGAGATGCACATTCTCACTGGTTGATGAAATTTTGTCGCCATTATATCTAAAACTTGCTTTATTTAATAGAGATTACCTCTCTATTATGAGCCCATTGTTATCAAAGTTTAATATTTTCACTGAAAAGTCTGGAAATTTTTGCTTTAACCTGTTTGCAATCATCGCAGTATCTTCATCATAAGCCATAGAAAAAAATGTAGAACCACTCCCTGAGAGTGTGCTCATAAGTGCTCCACTCTCATATGCAACTTTTTGAACACTAAAAAGTTCAGGTAATGTTTTCATTCTCGCTTTTTGATGAAATCTATCTCCAGTTGCAAGTTTTAACATCTCCCAATCTTCATTAAAAAATGCAGCAACTGTCAAAGCTGTGTGGGAGAGATTATAGATAGCATTCTCTTTTGAATACGACTTCGGTAGAAGTGTTCTCGCTTTTGCTGTGCTAATTGGTTTATTTGGTATTACCACTATCGCTTTAAGATAATCAGGAAGATGTTTTCTTTGAGAAAAAACTTTATTTTTCTCAACTGTAGCCGCATTAAATCCACCCATAACAGCTGGTGTAATGTTATCTGGATGTGGCTCATACACAAGTGCATGATTTAAAATTCTTCTTTTGCTTACTCTTATACCTGCTGCTTCATGTGCACTTGCAATTGCACTTACAATCACCGCAGAGGAACTCCCAAGTCCTCTTGACATCGGCACTTGATTATAAAAAGTAAATTTAAAATTTTGTCTTTTTTGAGTTAAACGGTTGTAGTGGTCATTAAAAATACTTACAAAAAGGTTATTACCCTTTAAGCGTGGATTATTTTCACCCTCGCCCCTAATACTAACACTAAAAAATCTAGATTGATGGAACTCCACCTTATTACGCAAATCTACTGCTAGCCCTAAAGAATCAAATCCTGGACCTAGGTTAGCACTGGTTGCTGGTACGCTTACTGTCACTAATATTTCCTATCCAACTGCACCAATAGAATATAAAGGCGTTGTTATTTTATTAAAATCATCAGTTTTAAGTAACTCTGGAAGCATAAACTTCATCTCTGGTACTTCTACTAATTTTTCAGTTTTTATTTCTGACGCGATTTTAACAAAGTATAGCTTTCCAATCGCTTTTATTGGTTGATTATTATTAAAATAAAAAGCATCTGTTGCAAAAAGTGGTATGTCCTTAAGGATACTCAATGATTTTAAAAAAATATACGCTACTTTTATAGCCATAAAGCTACCTGGACCATTGGCATAAAAAAGTTTTTCTATCTTGTAAGTTTTAAAAAGCTTATCAAAAATGATTGGAAGAATTTCTGAGCTCTTTTTTTCACTTTCTATAGTATCAATGAGTTTATTATCTTCATATATCCCAATTGTAATTGGGGAAGAAAGAGCAACTAAAACAATATCAACCTTTTTAAGCATACGCTTTTTCTAACTCCGCGGTTTTCTCTCCAACTAACTCAATAACTTCATAGTTTTCAGAATCTTTTAAAAGTGCTAATGTAAGCTTATGGTTCAAATCATGACTACCAGCCATAGCTTCATAATTTCCTATAAAGTTCATCCCAATCAAAGACATATCTCCAATGGCATCTAAAATTTTATGGCGTACAAACTCATCAGGAAATCTTAAACCCTCTGGATTTAAAATCTTTTTTTCATCCAATACAATGGCATTTTCCAAAGAACCCCCTAGTGCTAATCCTTTAGAGCGTAAATATTGCACCTCATGCAAAAAACCAAAAGTTCTCGCACGAGCTATCTCGTTTTTATAAGTCTCTTTTGTAAAGTTCAAGACATACTCTTGTTTGTTAATAACTGGATGGGGAAATTTTATTGTAAAATCGTATTTTAAATCAAGAGATGGGGAAAGTTTTACATACTTCTCCCCCTCCTGCACTATAATATCTTTTTTTATGCGCATAACTTTTTTAGGAATATCTTGTTCTACAAGCCCCGCTTCATCTAAAAGCATGCAAAAACTTGCACTACTCCCATCCATCACAGGCACCTCATCTGCGTCCACAATGATTCTTAAATTATCTATGCCATAAGCATACACTGCTGATAACATATGTTCTATTGTCGAGATAACATAACCCTCTTTACCAATGACGGTTGCCATTTTTGTGTCCACTACATTTTCTGGGATTAGAGGGATAGAAATATTTACATCACTACGATAAAAGACTATACCGCTGTTTGAATCTAATGGTTCAAGCCTCAGTCTTACTGCGACACCTTTATGAAGTCCTATCCCAACAAGCTCAACAGGTTTTTTTATAGTTGTTTGATACATATTTCGATCCTTTAGCCTCTATTTATAATCTCTTTAGCGTTTTTTATAACATTGGTAATATTTAACTTTATCCATGTTGCATCCATCCACTCTGCAGGACGAACTTCGATACCTTGAACTAAAACACCAAAATGTAAGTGATCTCCCATAGCATAGCCACTCTTACCAGTATTTGCTATATACGATTTCGCTATCACTTCATCACCACTACTAATATTTACGCTAGCACAGTGTCCATAAAGAGTATAGAGTCCAAGCCCATGATGAATAACTGGCATATTTCCATATATACCGTTATAATCTGAATAGACCACCTCTCCCCCATTTTGTGGTTTAATTTTTGCCATAGCATTACTCGCTAAATCTAGTCCTAAATGGTAAGACTCACTAATGTAGTCACCCTTATACGAGTACTTTCTATGATCACCAAATGTAGCTACAACTTGAGCATTTTTGAGTGGATACATCTTATTCATCTTAAAATCACTTATCATCTCATCTGAAATTTTTGATGTTATATCATGAATAAGCTTCTCATTTTTTTCTCTTACATCTTCATTAATAATTTTAAACTGCTCAAGAGAACTCTCTACTCCTTGAGTCTCTTCAAACTCTTCAGCTAATTCAGCAATCTTGCCTTTTAAAAATTTATCACTTAGTTTTATGTTTGAAACTCGGTAGCCTTTCTCTTTTAAATAAAGAGGAATATAAGTTTTTGATGTATTGCCTGCATAATCACGAGCAACTATTGTAGCTTTAAAACTCACTTCAGTTACTGGCCATGCTAATAAAGAGATATAATACCCATCCTTATAAAATGGTTGTACTTGAAACCTTTTACCAAAATTTGTTTGAATGAACATATCTTGTAGATTCTCATCACTTGCTTTAAAAACGACTAAAGCAGAGCCACCTTTAGTTATCTTATATGAATGGGCAACCGTTGAGAGCTGTGGTCTTTTTTTATCAATATTCAAGGAAAATTGTTTCGTTGAGCTATTTCCTTTCAGGAAATTCCATTTGCTAGCATCTATCGCTTCTATTATAATTTTAATACTTTTATCTTTGATAGCATATGCATTTCTAGGTGATTCAAGTTTTATATTTACAGAACCTTGCGGTGTGATAAACTGTTCGCTATACAAAGAAGTTTCATCATTTGCAGTTTTTAATACAACTCTATAGGATTTAATACCACTTTGGTCATTTATAATAATATTTAATGGTTTTTTCATATTCCAATAGCCATTGTTTTCCATAGTTATTTCAGGAGCATTTCTCTCAAACATAACAGAGTTATACAAATACAAAACACCACCAATAATTAAACCAAATAATAATAACACTACAATCGAAGATTTATTTTTTTTTCTATACAATTACATTTCCTTATAAATTATCTCTAAAACTTTTTTCTTTGCATCATCCAATGTAAGAGGAGCTTTTATATTAAATCCTGCTCTATGAGTATCTCCATCGCCATCAAATGATGATGCTATTTTTAATACATCAACATCAAGAGTTGAACGCAAAGAACCTCTTATACTCAAATCACTATTTTGTTTCAACAAAAGAGCCACCTCTACACTAGGAAGAAAGAGGGCCTCTTTTAAAACACTTTCACAATCTTCACCTAGAGCACCACTTGATTTCATATCATCATCACTCACACAAAAAACTGCTATCTTTGCTTCATTCTCTAAATGCATGTTTTTATACATAATCGCTTTTAACCTAAAAGCTCCAAGGGATATGCGTTTCATTATGAAATCATTACATAATTTATACTCAGCACCACAAGCTATTAACTCACTTATCATAGCAAAAACTGTACCATCAGTGCTCTCATCCATAAAGCCAAAAGTTTCATCTAAGATCCCAGCATATAAAGCTGTTGCCATCTTTTTATTTATGCTTATATTGTTCTCTTTAAAAAAATTAAACAACACCTGCGTAGTGCTAATGCAAGAGTTATCAACTAAAGAAAAATCACCATACTTATCGTTGTTAGAGTGATGATCAATGTTTATTAAATCACACTCTATTGCTACACCTATCCTACTTTTATCTCCACAATTTAATGCAATAGCCAAATCAGCGGAAGAGGGAAAAGAACTTCTAATTTTTTCAAACCAAGGTAAAAATGACAAGTTTTGATTTATCTCTTTCGTAACACAAAAAAAAGAAATTTTTTTGTGAAGCCTAAGTAGATATGTATAAAAGGCACTAGCACTAGAAATCGAATCAGCATTAGGATCTATATGCGATATAACCACTATATGTTTTGCGCTCTCAATACGCTCCAATATTTTATTCATCAAATTCTCTTAATCTTTGTGATATTATACTCTCTTTTTTATTTCTTATTCATTTTAAATACATAAGCTAACACTTCTGCTACTGCTGCAAAAAGTTCATCAGGAATAGGATGTTCTACTTCAACCTGAGCATACAAGCTCCTTGCCAATGGTGGATTTTGCACTATATGTACACCATGTTCTCTAGCTATCTTTTTTATATTTTGTGCGATAGTATCCATCCCCTTAGCAACAACTATAGGTGCGTGAGATTTTTCTTCGTCATACTTAAGAGCTACAGCATAGTGAGTTGGATTTGTCACTACAACATCTGCATTTGGAACCTCTGCCATCATTCTTTTTTTAGAAGCTTGCATCTGAATTTGACGAATTTTACCTTTTATTAGTGGGTCTCCCTCCATATTTTTCATCTCATCTTTCACCTCTTGCATACTCATCTTTAGTCCATCGAAATACTGCTTTCTTACTATAATGATATCAATAATAGCAAACACAAAAATAATCAAAATCATTACAAAAGCTATGATGATTGCTTTTTCTTTAAACCAAATTAACTGCTCACCAAGTCCAAATAATGCAACCGTCGGAAGTTCCAAGATAAAATAAAAGAAAAATATAAACCCAATCCCAAGCGTCGTAAATGATTTAAAGGTTATTTTCACACCTTCTATAAGTTTTTTCATAGAAAATAGATTCTTAGCACCCTTGAGAGGGTTAATCTTTTTTAAATCAGGCATCACTGCTTTTATTGTAAAAAGAAATCCAAATTGTGCAAGAGCTGCTATAACACCAGAAACAGCCGCAACAATAGCTATAGGCAAAATAATCAGTAGAAATTCTCTCACAGTTATCACGGCTATATCTATCATCAAAGCACGGTCAAGTTCCATACCGATAAGAGAGAAATAATACTTAAATAAAAACACCATATGAGAACTCATGTAAGGAAAGAGTAAAAGAAAAAACAAAGAAACCATAAAAAGAGTCACTACCCCAGAGGCATCCTGAGACTTCGGAACATTCCCCTCTTTTCTGGCATCCTCTATCTTTTTGGGGGTGGGTTCTTCGGTTTTTTCCTGATCATCAGCCATTAGTTATCTTTTCTTAGAAGATTGAAACTCTTCAACATTAGAGTTTTGTTATGCGTACTCAATATATTTTCTTGTGATATATTTGCATTATAACGAAAATAAATATCAATCCATCTTCATAGATACATCAATCCAATTAGCTTGATGTATCATAGAACCACTACTGATTGCATCTACACCACTTAAAGCATATGATTCTATAGTCTCAAGTGAGATATTTCCACTTGCTTCTAAAAGTATATGCGGGAAGTTCTTATCTTTGTATAAAACCACCTCTTGTATCTGCTGGGGTGTCATATTGTCACACATTACTATATCTGCTCCACTTTGCATCGCTTCTTGTGCTATCTCGTAAGTTTCAGCTTCCACTTCTATCTTGGATGTAAAGGGGATTTTTGTCCTTGCTCTATGGATGTAAGAGGCTAAATTTTCTATGGTTTTTAAATGGGTATCTTTTATCATCAAAGAATCATCAAGTCCCATTCTATGATTAACAGCACCACCACATCTTGAAGCATACTTCTCAAATACTCTCAGCATTGGTCTTGTTTTTCTAGTATCTAAAAGTTTTACCCCATATGGCTCTATAATTTTTGCATATTTGTTTGTTAAGGTTGCTATGGAGCTTGCGTGTAAAAGCATATTTAGCAGAGTTCTCTCAATTCGTAAAAGTGTATGTGAATCTCCAGCTATTGTAGCTATTACATCCCCTTTTGCAAAGCTTTGTGAATCACTTTTAAACCAATTTATCTCAAAATTCTCCAATTGTGCTAAAACATCTACATACTCTTGTCCAGCAACTATACCATCACTTTTAGCGATTATCTTAGCACTAGAAGCTACACTTGGCTCAACTAAAGCATATAAATCACCGCGTCCTACATCTTGAGCAAGTGATGCTTTAACAAACTCCTCTATCATAATGCCAACATTCTCTCTAGGGCAATTTTAGCCCACTTCTGTGTGCTTTCATCTATGCTAATCTCATTAATAGGCTCACCATCATCTATTGCTTTTAGAGTTACATACACATCTTCAAGTGTTGTTTCATTCATCGTTGGACACTCTGGTTTTGTTGAGCTTAAAACATAGGTGTTTTTATCTCTGAGACGATTAACAAGGTTAAATTCTGTTCCTACTGCCACTTTTTGATCCTCTGGAAGCTCTTTTATGTACTTAATTAGCTGAGAAGTTGAACCAACAAAATCTGATGCTTCGCAGATTGCAGGGTCACACTCTGGATGTGTAACTATTAAAATACCTGGAAATTTTTTACGATAAAAAGTGATGTCATCAAGAGTAAAAAGCTGGTGAACTGAACAAAAACCGTTGTAACAGATAACATCAGCATCTTTTGGGTCAGTTCCATCACCAATAACACAAGATTTTAGCCCCATATCATTTGCTATGTTTTGCCCTAAACATCTATCTGGAACAAAAAGGATTTTTTTACCCTCTTCCAGTGCTTTTGTGATGATTTTTTTCGCATTTGAGCTTGTACAGACCATACCACCCATCTCGCCAACTTTTGCCTTTACTTCAGCGTTTGAGTTGATGTATGTGATTGGCAAGATGTTTTCTTTGACAATTCCATGGTCATTCATATATTTTATAGAATCATCAAAGTACATAGAGTCAATCATCCTTGCCATTGCACAACATGCGACCTTTGGCATAACAACTCTCTTGTGAGGTGAAAGTACTTTTACACTTTGCCCCATAAAACCAACACCACAAAAGAGTACAAACTCTGCATCATCATCTCGTGTTCGTGTTGCAAGCTCTAGTGAGTCACCAGTGATATCTCCCACTTCAAAAACCTCATCTCTTTGGTAAAAGTGAGCAACAACAGTGACACTTAACTTATCTTTTAATATATTTATTTTTTCTTTTAATTCTTCGTTCGTAAATTGCAAAATTTGTCCTCATTCTGATAATTTCGTAATTATATCGAAAAATAATAACTTGTTATGCCCCTTACTAAAA
>JALSLJ010000091.1 GCA_026988315.1 Sulfurimonas sp.
AGGAGTTTTTATGTCGTGAGCCATAGATATAAGCATATTTGATAAATTTTGATTTTTTTGTTTCAAGTTCGTTATAAGATTGTCTAGTTTATTTGCTAGAAAATTTATAGCCTGATTTATTTCATCTATCTCGTGTATGCTATTTTGTGTTTCATCTGGCATAAAATTTTCATCTTTGAGTTTTCCAAGGCGGTTTTGTATAAAATCAAATTTTTTAGATAGATAGTCTCCTAGCAGATAACTAATAACTCCGATGATAGGTAACATCAATAAAACTGTAAAAACAATTTTGATAATCATAGGTTTTCCTATGGGTGCACCGATGATGACATAAGTCATAAAAGCACTAAATGCAGTGATGAGAAGCCCGGCGATGCTGTATATCAAAGTGATAAATAACTTAATTTTCATAGATTTTATACCCCATACCTCTGACAGTTTTGATGACATCTTTGCCGTAGATCTTTTTTACTTTCTCTCTTATGTGGTATATGTGACTATTTATACCCTGTTCATCAATCTCTCCAAAAAAGTTATCATAGATAATTTGAGCCAAATCAGCCCTAGAATATACTCTGTTTTTATTTACAATAAGAGTGCTGAGTATGAGATACTCACTAGGTGTAAAATCCATATTGAAGCCATTTATGATTATCTCTCTTGATTCTTCATTTAGGATTATATTTTCTACTTTTTGTTGTGTTAGCGAACTTATCTCT
Organism: Sulfurimonas sp.; assembly: GCA_026988315.1. Classification (GTDB taxonomy): domain Bacteria; phylum Campylobacterota; class Campylobacteria; order Campylobacterales; family Sulfurimonadaceae; genus Sulfurimonas. Next base: position 720 of record JALSLJ010000091.1, read on the forward strand.
TCTCTTCTTTTTAGCAGAGATTGGATTTTAACAGATAGCTCTTTTGCAGAAAAAGGTTTTGACATATAGTCATCTATACCCATATCATAGCCTCTAGATTTAAACTCCATCGTGTCAATTGCACTAATCATGATGACTAAAGTTTTTTTGGATTTTTGCCGAATTTTTTTACACAACTCAAATCCATCTACAAAAGGAAGCATTATATCTAGAGTGACCAAATCGTAGGATTTTGAGGCTATCTTGGAGCTAGCCTCCCTCCCGTCTAGTGCGATATCTATACTGTACATATCGCCACTTAGTCTGTTTCGAATAAATCCTACGATAGCCTCTTCATCTTCAACTATAAGTATATTTTTCTTCATTTACCCTACTTGATTATGTGCCAAACACCTTTTTTGCCGTCTCCGTTTGTCTCATTTGCCTTAGTATCTTTAAAGAAATAGTACAATGGTTTTGTTTTGTATGTAGTTTGCATAGCACCATTTTTTCTTGTTATAACACCAAAATCAGACTTTGATACATCTGCTGGTAGTTTTAGTTTATCTAAATTTCCATAAAAAACAGGCCATTTTTTCTCGCAACCGTTGTAGCAGTTTGAAACATTTGGCATATCTTTGTCAAATGTATATAGAGCCAAGCCTCTATTGTCACTAAGGTGAGAAGCCATATTTGAGCCTGAGTTCATATCGTTATAAGCTGTAGCACAGCCACCAAAAAGTAGTGCAGTTGTTGCAATTGCACCTAAAGTTAATTTTATATTCATCTGTCTTTCCTTTAAATTTAATATTTGAATTGTACATTCCCTTTATGAAGACGCCTAACACTTGGCTAATACTTTAGTTATAGAATTTCACTATAAATACAAAATAAGGAGTATGAGATGATTTATAAGATTAAGACAAACTACCCAGTAGAGGCGATAAAAGCAGAATTAGACGAGCAAGCGAAAAAAGTAGGTTTTGGAGTTCTAGGTTCGTATGAATTTAAAAAGATTTTGAAAAGCAAAGGTTTTGAGCTAGAAAAAGATATCACAGTTTATGAACTGTGTAATCCTGCCGCTGCTCAAGTTGCCCTCCGCGCAGAGCCTGAAGTTTCTGTTTATCTGCCTTGCAGATTATCTTTGTATGAGGAAGATGGAGAGATTACTTTAGCAACTATAAATATAGATGACATCATAAATTCGACTAGATTAGACAAAGAGTTGCAACTTTATTTGCATGACATCTTTGGCAATATGAAAAAATTGATGAAACATTGGGAAGAGAAACTTTAAGACAGAGCTAGTTTGAAAGGAAACAGTAAGATGAAAAATGAAAAAGAGATAAAATGTGATGAAAACACCCATACATGTAGCGTAGAAGATGTAACTTATACTTGCCCAATGCACCCTGAAATCCATGAGCATAAACCAGGAAGTTGCCCAAAATGTGGTATGGCATTGGAAAGAGAAAATATAAGCATACAAACAGCCGGAGTCAAATACACCTGCCCGATGCACCCTGAAGTAGTAAAAGATGAACCAGGGGCATGTCCGAAGTGCGGCATGGCACTAGAGGCCATGAGTGTGGAAGATGATGAAGAAAACAGTGAATTAGGTTATATGACAAAAAGATTTTGGATTAGTGTTGCTCTCTCGTTTCCTGTTTTTCTAGTGGCTATGGTTGCAGATATATACCCTCAGCTTTTGCCAAAGAGTATATCTATGTCCTTTGTGCAGTGGTTTGAGTTCATTTTAGCAACACCTGTTGTGCTATGGGGCGGATGGCCATTTTTTGTGCGAGGCTATAACTCGATCAGGACTATGAACTTAAATATGTTTACTCTGATAGCCATAGGTGTTGGAACAGCATATATCTACAGTATAGTAGCACTTCTCTTGCCGGAAATCTTTCCGCCGCTCATGCAGACAAAAGATGCCCTTGTGCATGTATATTTTGAAGCAGCAGCAGTGATAACTACGCTAGTATTGCTTGGGCAAGTGTTAGAGTTAAGAGCTAGAAGTAAGACAAACAGTGCTATCAAAACATTATTGAATCTAGCTCCAAAACAGGCTCATCTGATAGATAAAGATGGAAATGAGATAGATACGCCGTTAGAGCATGTAAAAGTGGGGGATCTCTTGAGAGTTAAACCGGGCGAAAAGATACCAGTTGACGGAGTTGTCATCGAAGGACACACAAATGTAGATGAGTCGATGATAACAGGAGAGCCATTGGTTGTGCCAAAAGATAAAAACCAAAAAGTGATTGGCGCCACACTAAATAAAAATGGAACTATTGTCGTTCAAGCTCAAAAAGTCGGAAGTGACACCATGCTTTCACAAATCGTAAATATGGTTTCACAAGCACAAAGATCAAAAGCACCTATACAAAAACTAGCAGACACCGTCTCTTCGTATTTTGTGCCTGCCGTTGTTCTCTCGGCCGTTTTAGCTTTTTTCGCATGGTATATCTTTGGTCCAGAGCCTCGTTTGGCTTATGCCATCGTAGCAGCAGTCGCTGTTTTGATCATAGCCTGCCCTTGTGCGTTAGGTCTCGCAACCCCTATATCTATAATGGTCAGCACTGGGAGAGCAGCACTAATGGGCATACTTGTCAAAGATGCACAAACCCTTGAAACGATGGAAAAAGTTACAACTTTAGTGGTTGACAAAACAGGAACATTGACAGAGGGAAAGCCAACAGTTACGAAGATTTTGACAAATGGAGATTTTAAAGAAGATGATATTTTAAAATATGCCGCTTCACTTGAGAGTGTGAGTGAGCATCCGCTATCTGAAGCGATTGTGGAGAGAGCAAAACAAGACGGCATAGAGCTACAAAAAGTACAAAATTTTGATGCCGTAACAGGCAGAGGAATCAGTGGAACTATAGATGAAAAAACTATACTGATAGGCTCTCAAGAGTATCTGCAGAGTCAAAATATCTCCGTTGATGTGCTTGCTCAAGATATAAAAAGAGTTAGAGAAGATGGGAAAGGTGTAGTATTTATGGCTTTGGATTCACAGTTTGCTGCCATCTTTGCGATAGAAGACCCTATAAAAGAGACTTCAAAAGAAGCAGTTGAAATACTAAAATCTGAAGGAATCGAAGTCGTGATGCTAAGCGGCGATAATGCAACAACAGCAAATATAATAGCAAGAAAACTAGGTATAGATAAGGTTTTTGCAAATGTTATGCCAGATGGAAAGATAGATGTGATTAGAAAGCTTCAAGCCAAAGGTGAGATAGTCGCAATGGCAGGAGACGGCATCAATGATGCGCCAGCTCTTGCAGGGGCAGATGTCGGTATAGCGATGGGAAGCGGCACTGATGTAGCAATAGAGAGTGCAGGAGTTACACTTATAAAGGGTGATCTGCTAGGCATACTGAAGATAATCAATCTAAGCCGAGCAACCATGAAAAATATAAGACAAAATCTATTTTTCGCCTTTATATATAACAGCATCGGAGTACCAGTAGCTGCTGGAGTTCTGTTTCCATTTTTTGGTATCTTACTCTCTCCGATAATAGCTGCAACTGCCATGAGTTTTTCATCAGTTTCAGTTATAGTCAATGCCTTGAGGTTGAAACATGTTAGATTACAATAGTGTTTTAAATAAAGAGCATGTAAAGGTAAAATATAAGAAGAATTTTTTATTTTACTAGAGTAATTTTTGTGTATTGTGCTATAATTAAGAAGCTACTATATTGATATGTAGGTAAAGAGATATGTATGTAAGAAATTTCACTCTATATATATCTCCACAATTAAGATTCTCAAAAGGCACTATTGAATGAAAAACTTAACTTATATTGATCTTTTTTCGGGATGTGGTGGGCTTGCGTTAGGTTTGCATAATGCAGGGTGGCATGGATTTTTTGCCATTGAAAAAAGTGCAGATGCATTTAAAACACTAAAATATAATCAAATAGATAAACACAAAAATTTTAACTGGCCAAATTGGCTAGAAAAGAAAAATCATGATATTAATGAAGTTATTAAAAATCATAAAAACTATTTAAAATCTCTTAAAGGAAAGGTTGAATTAATAGCAGGAGGACCACCGTGTCAGGGGTTTTCAATGGCAGGAAGAAGAGATGAAACAGATAACAGAAACAAGCTAATAGACTCTTATATAAAGTTTGTAGAGTTAGTACAGCCAAAAATGCTTTTCTTTGAAAATGTTAAAGGTTTTACTATTGGTTTTAAAAAAGGAAATAAAAGAGGAGAAGCTTATTCCGAGCATGTTGTAAATAAACTTAAAAAGCTTGGTTATAATGTGGAAGGAAAAATAGTTGATTTTTCTGAATATGGTATTCCTCAAAAAAGACAAAGATTTATCTTGGTTGGAATTAAAAATGATAAAGCAAAAACTTTTTTTGAGAGGATTGTAAAAAATAGAGCAATTTTTTTTAAAGAAAAAGGAATTGTAGAGAAAACTTCTCTAAGTGATGCTATCTCTGATTTATTAAAATCTAATGGAGTAGTAGAGTCTCCTGATACAAAGAAATATTATGCAGGTGTTTATTCTAAAGCAAAAAGTAGTTATCAAAAACTTATGCGAAAAAGTAAACCTCTTACAAATAAAGTAGCTGATAGTCATCGTTTCACAAAGCATAGACCTCAAACAGTAGAAAAATTTCAATATATTTTAAAAAATGCACAACCAAATAAATCAATAAATGATACATTAAAAGAAAAGTATAATTTAAAAAAACATACTATAGTACCATTGTGTCAAAATTCTTGTACTCCAACCCTTACAACCTTACCAGATGATTATATACATTATTGTGAACCTCGCATCTTGACAGTACGAGAATATGCAAGAATACAATCATTTCCAGATGACTATGAGTTTAAGGGTAGCTATACGACTGGTGGACAAAGAAGAAAAATCGATGTACCAAGATATACGCAAATAGGCAATGCAATTCCTCCACTTTTTGCCGAGCAGGCTGGGCTGATTTTAAAGGATTTATTATAATGGCTATTACAGAATGGGAGAATGTTCATTTTTTATCTCATGTAAATATTAAAAATATTATTGGTAAAGAACTTATTAACGATGATAGTGTAGCAGTAATGGAACTTGTAAAAAACTCTTATGATGCAGGTGCATCAAAAGTTGATGTAGAGTTTAAAAACTTAAAAAGTGCAGATGCAATAAATCATGAAATTATCATATCTGACAATGGCAAAGGGATGTCAAAAGATGATATCTTATATAAATGGCTTAATTTAGCATACTCTATTAAAAGAGTGCAAAATGCACAAAATAATCGCTTACAAGCAGGGAATAAAGGAATAGGAAGATTTTCATGTGATAGACTTGGGAAACAACTCAATATTTTTACTAAACAAAAAGACAAAAAGATTTATCAACTTCAGATTAATTGGGAAGATTTTGAAGGCATCGAAGATTACAGTGTCGAAATAAATCAAATACCAATGAAATTAAGAGAAGTAACAAAAGAAAATGTTACTAAACAAACACAATATAAAATAGCAAGTTCAGGTACTATAGTGCAGATAGTAAACTTACGAGCGAAATGGATTAAAATCAATCAAAATAGCTTATTTAATGAAGTACTTAACTATCAAAAGTTCTCTACATTAAAAGCTTCTCTTGAAAAATTAATAAATAAAAGTCAAGTTGATAGTGGTGGTTTTAAAATACACTTACATGTAAAAGAGATAGATGATAAAAATGAAACGGCATATTATAAAAAAATAAATGGAGAAATTACAAATAAGTTTTTTGATAAGTTAGATTTTGATACAACATATATACAATCTGTGATAAGTAAAGATGGAACTCAAATAATAACACAGCTGAAAGATAGAGATAAAATTGTCTTTAAAACAATAGAAAAAAATATAGAATTTCCTGACTTGAAAAATTTGAAAATTATATTAATGTACTTAAATCCTTATGCTAAAGCATATTTTCAAAAACAGATGCAGATGAGAAGTGTAGAATTTGGGTCTGTTTATCTATTTATAAATGGTTTTAGAATACCTCCCTATGGAGATATAGATAATGATGCCTTTGGTATGGAAGTAAGAAAAAATCAGGGAAGAAATAGATATTTAAGTAATAGAGAAGTTATAGGTCGAATTGAGATAGAAGATAGAGATGAACAGTATCATATTATTTCTAGTCGCGAAGGCATTGTTCATAATGAAAAATTTAAGCAACTTATTCATGTTTCAACAAAATCAACAACAGCTCAAAAAAAGAATAATGGATTTTTTTATAAAACACTAAAAAGACTAGAGAGATATGTAGTGAGTGGAATACGATGGGATAGTGTTCCTAAACAATATACAGAATCATATATAAGAGAACTTATACTAAAAGATGATTGGAGTAAAGACAAAGAGGTATATTTACTTTCAGAAGAAGAAAAAAAAGTCAATATTAGTCAAAATATATTTAAAATTATGGGAATAGATGTAAAAAATAGTTTAGATTTATATATTGATGTAAAAATATTAAGCTATCTAACAGTAGAAAAAGATGATTTGCAGACTCAAAAGAATATTATAAAATTTTTAAAAGAGTTTGCAAAATTACCACAATCAGCCATATCAAATAATTTAAAAAAATTCGCAAAAAAACTCTCTTTGATGATTGATGATAAAAGATTAAGTAAAAAAGTTTCTCTTTTAATTAGTCAAAAAGATAGTTCCAAGTTAATTGATGACATGATTGATAAAGAAGAGTCTTATAAGGCAATTGATAGCAAAATAATAGTTCTTAATAATGAAAAAGAGCAATTAAAAGAGCAACTAAATAGAGAAAAGAATTTAAATAAAAAGAGGGAAGAAGAACTTACTTACTTAAAAACAGTTCAATCTAAAGATGTTAAAGAGTTAATTGCATTTCAGCATCATATAGGACTTTATACAAAAACAGCAAAAGATTGCATATTGGATGTCGTAGATATGCTAAAAGATGTCAAATTTTCAGATAATGAAGTTTATGAGTATTTAAAAGATGCATCATTTGAATTAGATAAAATCTCTTTAATCAACAAATATATAACAAGAGAAGATTTTTTATCTACGGCTAATATAGTAACAAAAGATATAGTTCAGTTTATTGATAGCTATATTAGAAATATTTATGAAATCACTACAAATAAAGAATTAAAAATAAATGTAGAAACAAATGGCTTAAAACATATATGTGAATTTGAACCAATTAAAATTAATATAATAGTTGACAACTTACTAAACAACTCAAAAAAAGCAAAAGCTACAAATGTAGTTATAAAGTTTCATCAAAGTGATAATTTAGAATTTGAATATCAAGATAATGGTAAAGGTTTAGATGTAGCCATTATAGACCCTGAATCCATATTTGGTATGGGGGTAACAACAACAAGTGGTTCTGGACTCGGTCTGTATCATGTAAAAGAAATTTTAGAAGAAATGAATAAATCTAGCATAGAAGTTGATAAGTTAGAAAAAGGTATAAAATTTAAAATTAGGTTAAAAATATGAAATTAGAGTATAAAATTTTATGGATAGAAGATCATCCTACATCAATACGAAGAGATAAAAGACTTGTTAAAAAATATATTGATGATTTAGGCTTTGAGAGTAATGTTACAGATATTGTTAACTTTGAAGCATTTGAAAAGAATGTAGGATACCCTGCTACTTCTGAATATGATTTACTTTTAATTGACTTAGATTTAGGAAATCAAGAAACTAAAGATGAGGGTAATTTTATAATTCAAAAGATAAGAGATAAAAAAGTGTATACTGAAATTATTTTTTATTCATCGCAATATGAAGA
>JALSLJ010000092.1 GCA_026988315.1 Sulfurimonas sp.
TAATTATAATAGTTATTGTTTTAGTTTTTAGTATTAGCAGAGCGTATCTTGAAATAAATCAATTCAAAAATGTAAAAGAGGTATCAAAAAAAACAAATAACTTACTCATGCTCATACAAGAGTTGCAAAAAGAGCGAGGTTTAGTAAGCGGTTACTTAGGAAACAGTACTAAAAGTTTTAAAAAGAAAGTATTTGATCAAAGAAAACGAACAGATATAAAGATTCAAGGCTCTTTGGATTGTTGTAGTGACAACTATTTGGCACAATCAAGAGAGCGTGTATCAAGCATAAGAGAGAGAGTAGATACACTTTCGATTAGTTCAAGTGAGGCACTACACTCTTATACAGATACAATACAAGATATCATTAATGTTCTTACGGGGATGATAAAAGATTTAAAAAATGAAGAGATAAAGAGTAAGTTATACTTTAATTTAACACTTTTAGCAATGAGTGAATCATTGGGGCAAATTAGAGGTGGGATAAATGGAATTTTAGCTTCTAAAAAACTTAATGAAGAACTTATTTATTTTATTGTCCATGCGAAGGGAGAATATGATTATGCTTATAATACATTTGGAGCCATTGCTCAAAAAGAGTATAAAAATTATTTACAAGATCTAGTCGCTACAGATGAATATATCTTTATGATGCATGAAGTGCAAAAGTATGGAAAATTAAAACAAACAGTGATTATAGAAAATCCTACTGAATGGTTTGTTAAAGCAAGTGTAGTTATAGATAGTATATATCAATTAAAAAAGAAACTTATACTAGAAACAAATGAATACATTGAAGATTATTCCAGTGTTCTATTACAGAAGCTATATATTGGTGTTTTTGTTATGCTATTTGCATCTGCTTTTATATTATATTTAGGATATAGAATTAAAAATGATGTACTCAAAAATATAAAACTTTTAAATGAGTATAAAGATGCTGTTGATAGGAGCAGCATAGTGTCAAAGACTGATATAAAAGGTAGGATTACATATGCCAACAAAAAGTTTTGCGACATTTCAGGCTACTCACAAATAGAGCTACTAGGAAAGCCCCATAGTATAGTAAGAGACCCTAAGGTGCCAAGTAAATTATTTGCTGGTATGTGGAGCAATTTACTAATGGGTAAGTCATGGGAGGGAGTTGTAAGAAATAAAAAGAAAAATGATGGTTATTACACGGTTGAGGTAACTATTAGTCCTATTTTGAACCACAAAGGGGAGATAGAAGAGTTTATAGCTATTAGAAACGATATAACAGAACTTATAGAGCTACAAAAAGATATACAAAATACACAAAGAGACTTAGTTTACAAGCTAGGAGAGATTGGTGAAACAAGAAGTAAAGAAACAGGCTTTCATGTAAAAAGAGTTGCAAAATACTCTGAGCTATTAGCATACTATTATGGGCTTAGTGAAATAGAGATAGCAAACCTAACAAATGCTTCCCCAATGCACGATATCGGAAAAATCGCAATTCCTGATCATATCTTAAATAAGCCAGGTAAATTAACAGAAGATGAATGGAATATAATGAAGACCCATTCTGAGATTGGCTATGGATTATTTAAAGATTCAAATAAAGAGCTTTTGAGAGTAGCAGCAATAATTTCTTATGAACACCATGAAAAATATGATGGAACAGGATATCCAAAAAGATTAAAAGGTGAAAATATCAATATTATGGCGCGTATAACAGCCCTCGCAGATGTTTTTGATGCACTAGGGAGTGATAGATGCTATAAAAAAGCATGGTCTGATGAAAAAACATTTGCATTTATAAAGGAACAAAGTGGTAAGCATTTTGATTCAAAGCTTGTAGAGATTTTTTTTGAGCATCTTGAGGAATTTTTATCAATAAGAGATAAGTATAGTGATAAGAGTTCTTTTATGCTAGAAGCCTAAAAAAAATTTTAAAAAAATGACAGTTTGCAATATATAGTCTAATTTTAATTTTATAAGGGTATAGTCACAAAAATTTGGAGACTTTAATGGCAAAAAGAAAAAAAAGAACGAGCAAATCAAGTTCAAAAATCCTAACATATATAGCATGGTTTCTAGCGCTAATCGCTCTTGTTCTCAGCACTTTAGTAGCGGGTTACTATTATGGATATGACGCAGCTAAAAATGATATAGCTAAAAAAGAGAAAACAGAAAAAGAAAAAAGACTGAGTATGCTTCAAAAATTAGAAGATGCGAGTGCTAAAAGGTCTCAAACTGATGTAAATGAAAGATTAAAAGAGGTTTTAAAAAATAATACAAAACAGTATTCTGGGGCTTCTCATGAGTATGATGAAGTGGTTCAGGTTCAACCACAACAAAGAGATATAAAAAAAGTAGCAATTAAGCCAAAGCTAGCAATAATCATTGATGATGTATCTGTACGCTCTCATGTAAATGCTATTAAAAGTTTAAATATTCCTTTAACAATGTCTTTTTTGCCACCAAGCTCTTCCCGTCCAAACTCTGCGAAACTTGCATCTAAAGAGAAGTTTTATATGGTGCATTTACCGATGGAAGCACAGAATTTTAGTGCAGAAGAGCCTTTGACTTTAAGAGTAAGTGATTCCCAGAAAATAATATCTGAACGCATACAAGAGCTGAAAAAACTATTTCCTAGAGTCAAGTATATAAACAACCATACAGGCAGTAAATTTACATCTAGTGAGGTAGCGATGAATAGGCTTATATATGTGCTCAATGCTCATAATATTTATTTTATAGACAGTAGAACTACTGCAAAAACAAAAGCACCGAGTGTTTTAAAAAATTATGGTTTAAACTATGTTGCAAGAGATGTGTTTTTAGATCATGAGAGTGATAAAGCGTATATAAAAACACAAATTAAAAAAGCGATTAAAATAGCAAAACTTCACGGTACAGCAATAGCAATCGGACATCCCCATGCAAATACAATTCTTGCTTTAAATGAGTCAAAAAAACTTTTTAAAGATGTAGAGCTAGTTTATGTAAATAGGCTGTATTAAATGAACACACTAAAGGAGAAAGTTGATGCTTTAAAAAGTATGAAAAGCTATCCAAAACAACTCTTTTTTAGTGGCAATACAGAACTTTTAGATAAAACAAAAATCTCAATAATTGGAAGTAGAAAACCCTCAAAATATTCCCGTTCTTTAACGCACCAACTTGCAACATCTTTCTCAAGAAATGGTGTGTGTATTGTAAGTGGTGGTGCTATGGGGATAGATGCTATTGCTCATAAAGCTGCTGGTGAATCAAACACTATAGCAGTGCTTCCTTGTGGCATAGATGTAAAATATCCCGTAATCAATAAAAATTTATTGACTGCAATAGAAAAAGATGGACTTTTGCTAAGTCAGTTTAATCCAAATTTTCGTGCAACTGCATGGAGTTTTGTTGTAAGAAATGAACTTGTGGTTGCTTTGGGGGATGTTTTAGTCGTTGGGGAGGCTGAGTTAAATAGTGGAAGCATGAGAAGCATCGAGTTTGCTTTAAAAATGGATAAAGAGATTTTTGTTTTTCCGCATAGAATAGGGGAGAGTAAAGCCACGAATGAGCTTTTGGAGCAGGGAAAAGCAAAGGCTATTTATGATATAGACGAATTTGTCTCAAGATTTGTTAGTGTAGAGATACCTGAAGTGAAAGAGGATGATTTTTTAGAGTTTTGTAAGAGTAATCCAACATATGATGAGGCATTAAAAAAGTTTCCTAGTCGTGTTTTTGAAGCTGAACTTAGTGGTGTAATACGCATAGAAAATGGAAAGGTTTTATATAATTAGCATAGTGTCGCCATATGAGTAAAATCTATACTCATTTTTTATAGCCTCAGCGTAAAGTTCTTGAGTTTTTTCTACACCAACAAAAGATGCTACTAGCATTAAAAGAGTTGATTTTGGCAGGTGAAAGTTTGTTAGAAGATGATTGACTCTTAAGGGTTTGTTGTTTGGATGTAAAAAAAGGTTTGCTTCACCACGCTGGATGTGATGCCTTGCATAAAACTCTATGGTTCTTGTAGAAGTTGTTCCAACACTTAAAATGGTCTTATCTGAGTCTAATATTTTTCTTGCTTTATCGGAGATATCATAATATTCTGAATGCATTGGATGGTCGGTGATGGTCTCCACTTCAACAGGTTTAAAAGTACCGCTTCCAACATGAAGTGTTAAAAAACCGTGTTCATAATTTTTACATACTCTTTCATATTGCTCAGGTGTAAAGTGCAAAGATGCTGTTGGGGCGGCTACTGCTCCATCGTTTTTTGCAAAAACACTTTGGTACTCACTAGCATCTTCTGCATTATCTTCTCTTTGGATGTAAGGAGGTAGTGGCACATGACCAATTTTATCTATAATAGGTAAAATATCTTCAAATCGTAATTTGGTACTATTTTTAAAAAAGTTAACTATTCTGCTTCCATCATCCATAAGCTTTTGAACCACTGCAACTAACTCTTCATCAAAGAGTATAGAAGTATCTACTTTGACTTTACCTCGGATGTACACATTTACATCATAAGCATTTAGAGCCCTATTGATAAGCAATTCTAGCTTTCCTCCACTTGGTTTTTTGCCATAAAGTCTGGCTTTTATAACCTTGGTATCATTAAATAGAAGTGCAACATTTTTTGGGATAAATTTTTCAAAATTATAAAAATGGGTATGAGTTATTGTATCTGTTTGGCGGTTATAAACTAAAAGTTTTGCATGGTCTCTTGGATGTGCTGGATGTGTAGCTATGAGATTTTTTGGCAGATAAAAATCATAACTTGATGTAAGGAGTGGATTGTTTGAGATTTCGGTCATTCTGGCTTTTTGTTATTGGACTCTTTGAGTCCATCTTGGGTCTTTATTATTACCTCTTCGTTTTCATCGTCTGAGTTTACTTCATCATCCTCTTGGGATGCTGGGTTTACAGCTTTAACTATCAAAATAGAAAACCCATAAAGGATAATAAGGGGACCAGCCATTAATAGTTGGGTTAAAACATCTGGAGGAGTTAAAAGTGCCGCAACTACAAATATAAGAACAATAGCATATTTAAAAAAGTCTTTCATTTGCCTGTCATCTACCAGACCTAAAAGTGCTAAAAAGTATGCAAATATTGGCAGCTCAAAAGCTAAACCAAACCCAAACATAATTTTTGTAAAAAAACCAACATAGTCCTCAATATTGATAAGAGGTGTGAATTTAAAACTACCAAAAGTGATGAGAAAATCAAATCCAAATGGAGTTACTATATAATAAGCAAAGGCAACTCCCACTCCAAACATAGTTGTTCCACCAATCACAAATGGGATAATCATTTTTTTTTCATTTGCATAAAGTCCAGGAGCTATAAACATCCAGATTTGAGAAAGGATTATTGGAAGTGAAGCAAGGATTGCTGCAAAAAAGGCTACCTTAAGTGCTACGAAGAATGCACCACCAACCTGACTTGTTGTTACCATCCCCTCAGCTGCATGAAGAGACTTTTTACCAACTTCAATAAGTGCGACATTTAACGGTTCAACCATCCAGTTTAATAAAGGTTCATGAAAGTAAAACATTACAAAGAACATAACTATTAAAGAGCCTACCGAGATTCCTAGTCTTTTTCTTAGTTCTATTAGGTGTGGTCGTAATTCATCAAACATTAGTAGTATCTTCTTTTATTTTCGGTTTTTTTTCAAATGTAACTTTCTCAGGTTTAGCAGGGGCTTGAGGAGTTTGTGGTTTTGTAGATATTTCATCATCTAACAAATCATCATTTAAGTTTGTCAGTTGTGCACCAACCTGTGTAATATCAGTAGCTTTATTTAAATCTTCGCTTGCTTGTAAAAGTTCTTTTTTATACGATAAAGCCTCTTGCTTCATATCTGATATATTCATCTCCTCTTCTAAAGAGTTTTTCACTGTATTAAGTGTTTTTTTAGTGTTTCGAAAAAATTTCGCTATATCTATCATTGCTGATGGAAGTTTATCAGGACCTAAAAAGAGTATAGCGATAACTGCGATAATCATTATTTCAGTAAAGCCTAAACCAAACATATAAAACCTTCAAATTTATTAATTCATGATTCTAGCGAAACAATGATTAATTTTTGCAAAGTTCAAACAAATTAGTTATGAAGATAAATAGAGTGTGATTTCATCAGCTAAAAGATAATCTAAATTATACAAAAAATTATTTTTTTTTATGAGTTTCTCTTCTTGAAGTAAAATTTCGGCTCTTTGTAGTTCCTCTGTATTGAGAATATTTATGTCAACACCCACACATGAACGAAAACCTAGAAAAATTTGTTCTATTTTTTTATCTTCTTCGTTGAGAATCTCAGTATTTATATCGAGAGGATTTTTAATATAATCTTCTATGATGCTCGTAGGATAAAATCTTTGCATTCCAAGTTTCCCTACAGCCCCACTCCCAATACCTATGTAATCTTTGTATTGCCAATATCCAAGATTGTGTGTACTTTGGTAGGAGCCGAAATTACTTATCTCATATTGGGAAAATCCATTTTTCTCTATACTTTCAAACATCCAAGATGTAAGAGAAAGTTTTTCAGAGTTCATATGGGGTTTTGATTCAAAAGGTGTTCCCTCTTCAATAGTTAAAGCATAAGCGCTAAGGTGATTTATAGGGAGTGAGAAAGCGATATCTAAATCTGATTTTAGAAGCTCTTTTGTATCGTTGATAGTTGCATAAATAAGGTCAAGAGAGATATTCTTGAAACCAATCTCTTTTGCTCTTATTATTGCATTTTTAGCATCGGAACTATTATGGGCTCTATTTAAAAGTTTTAGTTTTGTATCATTAAAGCTTTGTGTTCCAAAACTTATACGGTTGACCCCTAGATGAAACATCCCCTCTAACCATTCATATGTTGCACTATTAGGGTTCGCTTCACTGCTAATCTCTATATCTAGTTGTAGATATGGTTGTAAAAGTGTAAAAATAGGCTGATAGAGTGTTGGTGCAACTGTAGAGGGTGTTCCACCACCAATAAAGATAGACTCAATGCTTCTCGTAGTGGCATGAAATTTTTTGAGTTCATGTTGTAACTGAGTCAGTAAAGCAGTCATATATTGCTCTTTTAAATGAAACTTATCTACATAAGAGTTAAAAGCACAGTAAGAGCATTTAGAATCGCAAAATGGGATGTGGATGTAAAGTAGCATGGTTGTATCCTCGTTTAAGAGGTGTGATTATAGCAAAATCACAAGAGGTAATTATGCTAACTTAATCTATCTTTGGAGTAAAATTTTTATCTGAGCACTAGTAAGTATATTTTTCGTGTTATGGATACAATCAATATGCACTTTAGTAGCATCAGCTTTTAATTTTGAAAGTTTTTCTACCATCGGGTATAAATTTTGTGGAGTTTCCCCTTGCATAGTTAGCATCTTGATTTTTTTCTCTAATTTGAGTACTTTTGGTTTTAAGTCCATTACAGCACCCATAGTTGCTTTTCTAACTATAAGAAGTTTCTCTTTTTGCTCTTGAGTAAGGCGTAACTCTTTGTTATCCCAGTTTTGTTTTACCATTTTTGTAAGATGGGGCATCCCTCTTGTGGTGATTAAGAATGGGGAGGCTTTTGTATTGTTTTTTGTATTTGTGTTCTTTTTAGCTTTTTTTGCGTTGCAGTTAGTGTTGCATTTAGAATTACAACTTTTTCTGTTGAGATTGATGTTATCATACATCCACGCAGCTATTTTTTTTAACTCCTCTTCTGTTACATTATCTTTTTGTGAAGGCATTAGACCAAATCTATCTATGGTGTTTGGGGTACACACAGCTTTATCTCTTTGAGGGTTGAGAGTATATTCAGTAATAAATTGTACCGCATCTTTTTTATTGTCATAGTTCATTTTTACATGCCTTACAACCCCCATGGCAGGTGGAGCAATAAGTGTTGAAAAATCAGTTGGTTTTGTTTTTATATGGCAAGTGCTACACTTTTCATCGAAAAGGCGTTGCCCCTCAGTAGAAGCTGATAATGAGGAGGAGAGTGTTAAAAATAGTCCTAATGATATAAGCAGTGTGTTAAGTTTCATAATATTGTTCCATTTAATTTTAGATGGAGAATCATATCATAATAGAGTGAATTTACTGTGAATATAATATAGGCAACTCTAAAAACCCTAGTAAATTTCAAAGCTACCAGTAGCTCCTTTATAGTTTTGACTTACATCTGCTATAATGTTGACTCAGGACTTATTAGGGTTTTTAGAGTTGCCCTTAACTATTATATAGGAAAAAGAATGGATAATTGGATAGTAGTTATGATGTTAAGTGTATCTTTGTTTTTAGGTGCTATTGGACTCTTTGCATTTTTGTGGGCAATAAAGACAGGGCAGTTCGATGATGAAGAGAAGTTTTTAAATGCTGCAAAATTTGATGGTGTCGATGAATTGAATGATGCTGCAAAAAAAGAGATAAAAAAAGAACAG
>JALSLJ010000093.1 GCA_026988315.1 Sulfurimonas sp.
GAACATGAAAGAAAAGAGTATATGCCAAATATTGAGATTGAAAAGGAAATTGAACTAGTTAGAAATATGTCCAAAGAAGCGATAGAGCAATTTAAAAATGAAGTATTATCGAAAGTTTGAAAATATAAAACTTTTGTCAATAAATCATTTTAAATATATTTTTCTTATATATGTTTATTTAAGTTAACTTATTAACAAGAGGTGATATAATTAATGCAATTTTTTATAGGAGAATAAAATGAGTTATATATTTAAAACCTCTATTGTGTAATTAGCAGCAGCAATAGTATTGGGTATGGGCGGCTGTAGTGATTCAGATCCAGTTGTGACAGATCCAGTTGTGACAGAGGTAAACAGTATTGGTGGAAAGGCAATCGATGGTTATTTAGTTTACGCAACAGTTTGTTTAGACTTAAGTAATGATGGTTATTGTCAGATTGGTGATGAGCCTGCTACATCTACAGATGAAAATGGAACATTTTCTCTTACTTTAACAGCAGAGCAAAAAGCTCATTCAGGTTATGCAACAGCACCACTTTTAGTTTATGGTGGGTATGATATAGATACAAATACGGACTTTACAGGTAAACTAAAAGCTACATTTAATGAGTCAGCTGAGGTTAACATCACACCATTGACAACAATGGTTGAAGCAATGGTAGCATCTGGTGAAACTGAAGCTGATGCTGAAGCTGCTGTAATAGGAATGCTTGGTCTTCCAGCAGGTACAGACCTTGGAGCTGATCCTATAGTAACAGCAGAGACTGATCCAGCACTTTTAATAGCAGCATTGCAACTTCAAAAGAGTTTAGAGATTTTAGCTGAGGCACTAGAAGCAGCAGGTTTGACAGAATCTCAAGATGATTTACTTGAGGGTTTATATGCTAGTTTAGCAACACAACTAGTAGCTAGCACAGACTTAGACTTAGATAGTGCTTTAGGTGCAGTTGTAGCAGCTGATGGTAATTTGACTGCTGATGCATTAGGGAGTGCTACAGCTTTAACAGGTCAGATTGAACTTATCGTTGGTACTGATGGAACTACTGACACAGCAGTTATTGGTACGCAGATTGGTGCTGTTCAAGAAGAGATTGTAGTAAATGTAATTGATGGTAATGAAAGTATAGGCGATCAAAACTTGACTGCTGTTACTAATAAATCTTTTTCACTTTTACACGCAGAAGAGATTTTACGTATGTTAGCGCTTGGTTTAACAGATGCTGAATTTAATGCACTTGCTCTTAAGGTTAGGGCAGTTTTTATTGCTGGTGGAATGTCAGAGACTGAGTTTTTACCTGTTGAGACAGAGATAGCTTTACTTAAAGCTAGCCCTGATGCAGATGTACGAGACGTTGGTAATCGTTTTGAAGAAAAGATGATGGGCTTCGAATCTGATGCATCAGGTTTAGAAACGCGTGTAGAGTATGAAGAAACTATAGCTGCTCTTGAAGATAATGTTAGACTACTTTTAGATACTAACAATACAGCGACTGTAGCAGATGCAAAAACTTTTGTTACTCAAATAAGAGAGAGTGTAAATTCTTTTATTGATATAAACATAGACAATCAAGAAGATAATAATGCTACTATAGTTGGTTCTCAAGTTAGTCTTATTACAACTAAGATTCAACCAGCTGCTGATGCAATAGCTAGTGATTTTAATGCTTCAGTTGCTGCCTTAGAGAATTCAGTTACAGCATTTGGAGATAGTTTAGAGACTAACTTCGCTGCTGTATTTGGTTCATATAATGAGCTTACAGATGTTCATACTCCAGGTTTAATTGAGACTAGACTAGATGCTATCGACTTAGCAATTGGAGATAAAAATGAAACTAGTAACTGGAGCGTAACGTCATCACTTGGTGATACTTTAGCTCATACATACAATAAAGTAAACACTACAGTAACTGAGACTTGGACTTTTAACGGTACAACAATTAGAGCATCTTGGGAAGATTCTGAAAATGGAGGCATAAACTCGATCACTACATCTGGTGAAATCCAATTTAGTGGAACAGGATATGATTTGAATATCACATCATTAGACTTTACAAGTGATAGGGCAGTTTTTAAAGCAAATGGTACTATTGATGGACTTAATAACTCCAAGATGACACTTACTGCTTTGGATATATCATTTGATTTTAATGAAACTGAGGCAAATAAAGATAGTGCAAATATGCTTGATAATATTGAAGCAACATTTGATGGTACGATAGTGTCTAGTGGTAGAACATTGGAAGGAAGTTTAGTAATTAGTGAAAGTGTAAGCGGAGATAACCAAATGATAGGTTCATATACTGGTGCTACTGGGGAACCATCATTTGAGGGAACTCTTACTTTGGACGTGTCATTAGATGATGTTAAAACATTAATAGATGATGATCATGATGAAAACTGGCATATTGATCCAAATGCACTTTTAATGGTAACTTATGATGATGGAGTTAAATCTTTTGTTGCATCATACAACAGAGAGTATAATAGCTTTACTCAATCTTATGATTATAAACTAAATACCCAAAATGGGAATTTTTTGATATGCAATACTAGAAGTAATTATGAAGAAGAATCTTACAAACATATAGTGTCTTGTAGTGGTGGTAGTGTAGAAGCATTTTATGGTGATGAAAAAGTTATCACTTTAACAGTCAACGGAGCAGAGTATATAGTTCGTAGTGCATCGAACTACTGGAACGGTAGTGTTAGCAATATATACATAAGTAATGGCTACATCTATTCAGATATGGGTACTTTATATATAGATGTTTATGGTGACGGTGAAGGTTATACAGAAGCAACTATTACTGATATCTCTATAAGAGATACATACAGTGTTGCAGAGATGAATGCTGACTTTAGTTTTAGCGGTGCAATTACACATGGTACAAAAGTTATTAGAGCGACTGTAGGATACCAAAGCTTAGGTAACTCTTCTGATATGACTATCATGGCAGAAAATGTAGCTATTGAAGATGGTACAAACTTTGTAAAATTTGATAGTTTAGTGTTAACTGCTAAAAATCTTATGAATGATGATAGCAACTATAATTATTCAAATTTTGAAAACTATAGTGTGGATTATAGTTATGATGAGGGGGAAGATAAATTTAGTAATTTTACTTCTGTGTCTCTTAATAACTTTGCTGTATCTATTACAGATGAAGATAACAAAGTTTTAACATTTGATGCAGATTTAACTTATACTTTATCATCAATCTCTGACTATGCTGTAACTTTCAATGGAGTTTACAGTTATGATGATACTGTGTTTACAGGTGTTGTAGATGCAGCAGGAAATATGAATACAGAGAATATTGTATTTAGTGTATCTGGTGATGTTGAAGCAAGTGGTTTTGAGCCTTTTAGTATAGCTATTGCAGGAAGTGTAATGGGTGAGACTATAGATGCTTATGCTTTATATACAAGAGGATTAGACTATAAGCTAGGCCTTTCATTAGTAGAAACTTATAATGAAGTTGATTATACATACACAACTGTAGTTAACCTAGCAGATAGCAATGGTGTTATGTCAGAAATCGTTAAAACATGGGCAAATATGCATGTTACTCGTATTGAGGGTGCTACATGTTATGTACATATTGGAGATAATCATACTACTGAAGTTGAAATGTTATGTAGTGAAGTTGATACTTATAACGATTCAAGTGATACTATCATCTTAACAGATAAAGATGATACACAATTAGCAGATTTTGGTGAAGATGCTACTGGTAATAACTGGGAAATCAGTTATTCAGATGGAACTAGTGAAACACTGTTCTAGTCTTTATCGTACTTTAATGCAAAAGGGGAACTTATTTTTTATAGCTCCCCTTTTTTTATTTGTAAATAATGTTAATGCTAATTATCTAAAAAATGATTTTAGAGATGATGCAAACACTACACACACCCGAGGACTCATAGAGTTACTCTCTGACAAACTACCCCCTAACATTTTTGAAAAAGAGTGGCAAGAGATGCCTCCTCATAATAAACAAAACAATGCTTTTGGTGAAAGATACTTTGATGTTTATTATAACTTTACAGATTTTAAAATCGGAATATTAAGAGAAGAAAAATTACAAACTACAATCAATGATGGATTTATACAAACTTGGTACTATGCAGAAAAAGATTTTATAACACTCCTTACTAAGAGTGATATAGGGAATGCTTTAGATATTACAGATATAGATGCGAGCCTAAATTACTATGAAGCTTATGGTGTATTTTTACAAAAAATCATACCTTATAAACAAAATCATTTTTTAAGCATAAAAGCAAAACTTTACTCTGCGACAGAGATACAACACTTGGATGTTAGCGGATACAACAGCAGTAGCAGGTTTGAGCTTAGTTTTGATTATTATTATGCACATAAAAATCATATATCTAAAAATCAAGACAACGACAGAGATTATAATGGATTAGGTTTTGGAGTTGATTTAGAATACATATATAATGATGATAAGTTATATATTTATGGCGGTATTTTAAATATAGGTTCTTTTATAGAGTGGAAGAACATTACCCTGATGCATTATGATTTTGATAGCCAAACTAGATATCTTGGAGAGGATGGATATTATCACCTTAAAGCTTTTGGAAGCGGATTTTATGAATTTGATGTTGATTATAGACAAAAAATTCCTACCCAGTACAAAGCAACCCTTGACTATAGTGTAAATGAAGATTTTTCAATAGGTAGTAACTCAAATGGGTATAAAGATGTAATTTTTAATGAGCTTTATGTGACACATAACATAAACGGCAACAGATATAAGGTAGGTTATATTTTAGAGACTGATAATGCTAGTTTTGGTGCTTATTTTAAGTATATTAGCTTAGAGATTTCAAATAATTTTGGGATGAGTACAAGAAGCATACAAGCTAGTTATCATATACAATATTGATTTTATCTTTATATTTAGTCAATTAACTAAATATAAAGTTTAGTGAAGTTATAATTTAGTCAATTAACTAAAGGGCTTAAACTATGAGATTAAATGCCGGTGGATTGAGTAAACTCGTAATTGGTCGAGAAGATGAGATAACAACTCTTCAATCATATATAAAATTTTCACAACATACAGTCATAACAGCTCCTAGAAGATATGGAAAAACAACTTTAGCAACAAAAGTACTAGATGGGATGTCAAAAGATTACTTGATTGTGAAAGTTGATGTGTTTGAAGCTACAAACATAGAAGAGTTATGTCACAACTATTTAAATGCTATCTATAAAAGTATCGGTATAGTTGATTTTGCTAAAACAGTCAAAGAATCAGTTTTTTCGCTTTTAGAAAAGTTTTCTTTATCTTATGAACAAGATGGAATCAAACTTGGTTATGAAATATCAAAAGAGAAAAATCTTGATGAATTAGTTAAAAAAACTTTTAATTTTTCAGAAAAATTTGCAAAACTTTTCAATAAAAAAATGATAGTTTTTTTTGATGAGTTTGGAGATATAGAAAAGTTTGGAGAAGATTTTTTAAAAAAACTAAGAAGTTATATGCAGACTCACGAGAATGTAGTTTATATATTTGCTGGTTCACAAACCTCTGTTATTAACAGCATATTTTTAAATCATAAAAATGCTTTTTTTAATTTCGCAAGTTTAATGAATATAGGTTTTTTAGAAGAAAAATCAACTATGAAGTTTTTAAAAAATCTAAAAATAGAACAAAAAGAACTAAATGATGAGGTTATTGCAAAATTGTTAAGTATTACAAAATGTCATCCATTTTATCTTATAAAAACTATACAAGAAACATATATATCTTCACTTATAAGCAATACCAAAGAGATTAGAGTAGAGGATGTAGATAACGCGATACAAAAGATACTCTCCGACAATAACGCGTATTTTGAAAATATTTGGCATAAATTAAATGCTAAAAAATATAAGGGTACAATCTTTAAATCAATATGCAATAATAAAAAGCTATCGATAAATATAAATCCCTCATACAAATCTCAACTAAACAAGGAGCTCAAGATGGAAAGCTTAATTTCTGAAAATTTAAATGCAACAGACCCATTTCTTTGTATTTGGCTAAAAGGTGCACAAAATGATTAAGTATTTTTTAATAGTATTAAGTGTAAGTTCTCTTTTCTCCTCCTCAACTTATTACGAATACGGCAAAAAAGTAGAATTAACTCCTTATATACAAAACAAATCAATACAACTAAACAAACAAGATAGAAACATCTCTTTGAGATACTATAAAAATCAAAATGATAGAGTTGTTGGTGTAGATAACACCATCATAGCAAAATGTTTACAGCAAAATGATTGTATAAGTGTAATAAATAAATACACAAATCTTAGATATAAAATTATCTCAAAAGATACATACATCATAAGTGTTGATAATCAAGAAGAGGTGTTTGATATGAGTGTTAAACTATATGAAGAGGGATGTTTTAAGTATGCACATCCAAACTTTTATAGACAAAGAGAACTGCGGTGAGATTTTTTGCTCTTGTTTTTTTAGTTCTATTTTTTTTAGGATGTTCTAAAAATGACAATAGTGAAGTAAGCCAGCAGTATGATGCATACCTATGGCACCTTTTTTTTACTGATAATGACTTTTCTACATCTTACGCCATAAACAAAGATGCAAATATAAACATAAAAAAAGCTTGGGATATAACTCGGGGTAGCGGTGTAAAAGTAGCGGTGATTGATGAGAGTTTTGAGCCGACTCATGAAGATATAGCTGATAATGTAGTTTTGACATATAACGCACTTGATGAAACCACAGATGTGACAAGCACTAGCACTTCTCATGGAAATACTTGTTCTGGTCATGTTGCTGCAATGGATAATGGGGTTGGAATTATAGGGGCAGCTCCAGAGGCAAAACTCGTTTTGATTAAGTATGGATATAGTGATGCCGATGATATAAGAGCTTTTAATAAGGCTATGAGTGAGGGGGCAAAGGTTATAAGTTGTAGTTGGGGAACATACAATATCTCTCAAGCTTTATCGGATAAGTTAAGGGAGGTGTATGCCGCTGGAATTACAGTTGTTTTTGCTTCAGGAAATGATGGAAAGTCTTTAGATGGAAATGATAATGATGAATCAGAATCCCCATATGTTATAGGAGTTGGTGCTAGTTGTGAGAACAATGATGTTTGTAGCTACTCAAACTATGGGGTCAATATCGACCTTTTAGCCCCAGGGGGAGATCATCAAAGCTCCATAGGTCTTTTAGGACTCGACAACAGTGGAGATGCTGGAAAGACTAACCAGAAAAACCTCGTAAACAACAACTATAATTTTGATAGCGGAACAAGTTACTCAACCCCACTTGTAGCAGGTGTTGTTGCCTTGATGTACAGTAAAAATCCAAATCTTACACCAAAACAAGCAAGAGATATACTCATCCAAAGTGCTCAAAAAATAGGAGATGGTGTTGATTATGATAGTGATGGTTTTAATCTCAGAAGAGCTTATGGAAAAGTAGATGCTTATGAGGCTTTACAGCTTGTGCCAAACTAGCTTGTACAATTCTTATTTTCATAATTAATTCTTTTTTTTCAACTTTAAGAAAACAATATACTGACGCAAACAGAACATACTACCTTTTAGAGGGTTCAGTACAAGAGTTGCAAGGTGGCGTCAGTATAAATGTTGGTGACTTTTCTGATCCAACAATTTACGAAGTTCTAGAATCAAATGATGAAAGTTTGTATTTAAGCACTCTTTATAATGGATTGTGGTTTTGGACAACATCTAGCACTTATGTAAATTCTGTTCGGGTGTCTACGATATTTGACATCCCAAATGCTGAGCATATTATAGGGACATACAATGGTACCTATGTCGATGGTTTAGGTAGTCTTGACTATGGAACTTACAACTATTACGGTGATGGAACTCTTCAAGCTCAGTACAACACAGCAGACTATCCACAACTAGATATAGTGGCTTCAGCAGGAACAGATGGAGCGATAGAGCTTGGAGGGAGTGAGCTAAGTAAAATTAACCTTGTAGAGTATGATAGCAAAATATATGCAAGTACTTTTACTTTTGACTTAAGTATCATTGCAACTCAAGCGCAAAGTCGTATGGAAGATGTTAACGCAAGTGCAGTTCTTCCAGCAAGTGCAGTTGCTACTGTTGAGAACTTCGAGCAAGAGCTTTTAAATTCATATGAATACTATATGGATATCACTTTAACTGAGTATAAAGATAAAACAGAGAGTGAGCTTATAGACATATTTTCTAACATGAGTAGTGATTATGCTATGAGTAGCATTAGCAGAGGAGTTGATGGATATTATGACTGGTATTTCCTTGCAAATCGTTATATAAATATTAACCAATATTTTGAAGGTGAATATGGTGATGGTGAAGAACCTATGTTCGCTCCATCAAGAACACAAACTGATGAGGTGGAAAAAACACTTACAAAAAGACCATTTAGTATTGGTTTAGATGTCTCTAAAGTTTGGTAATATTGTTGCTGCTACCTTGATGGCAGTGGCATTGAGCATCTCTGGGTGTAGTGACTCACATCCAGATAATCAGGCAAGTTTAGATAACTTGCCTGCAACACATACGCTCTATTTCAAATCCCTCTCACAAGCAAAACTCACACTACAACAAAACGATACAAATATCTCTAGTGTTATAAGTTCTGTATTTGATGAGCAAAGAGGTTCACGCTTTGAACTTTTTGTTGATGAAACCATAGAAGATGATGTAAGTTTAGAAGTAGTTGTGAGTGGTGGATATATAGGTACTGAACCATTTGAAGCAAAACTTAGAGTGAGAGTAAGTGCCAAACAGCTTAGAGAGCAACATATAGTTATCTCGAGTTTGAGTGTGATGCAAGATATTTATGATGCAAAACATACAGATACCCTCGCATCATCCGTACTTAGAAGCAGTGTGGATGAAGATGGAGATATTGACCGTGATGATATTCTTTATTTGTCTCCAAAAAATTTACTTCCTCTCATTCAGCCAAATATATTTCAATCACTAGAAGAGAATGGTTTTGTAGATGTGATAATAAACGATGAAAATATAAGTACATTTATTCAAGAAGATAATGACAATGATGGCTTAAATAAGTTTGAAGAGATGGTGCTTGGGGGTTTAGATAGCAAGATAGATAGCGATGATGATGGATTAAGTGATTTTGCAGAAAAAGAGCTAGGTACATGCTTGTATATGGCTGATAGTGATGGGGATGGATTAGATGACAAAAATGAAACTATACTAGGCACATCCCCAATATTAGCAGATAGTGATGGAGACTTTATAGGTGATGGGGTAGAGATTGCTTCATCAACAAACCCAATGGTAGCAGATGAAAATAGTGATGGGATAAAAGATGGCATAGATAATGACCCACTTTTGTTTTTGCAATGGCATCTAAAGAGTGAAGGAACTGTAGTAGCAAACACAAATGGCGTAGCTACTATAATAGGCAATGATTTAGATATATTTAGAGTAAGTGCCAAAAGTTATACACTCATTAGTAAACCAAAAATTCAAGTTGTTGACACTGGGGTAGAAGCGATACACGAAGACTTGGATGTTGATATGACACTCTCTTCAAACGCCATAAATGGCACAAATGATCCAACAGCAGTAGAGATACCCTCTTTGTTTGATAAGAGTGATCCTTTAGTGATTGGGCATGGCACTGCGGTGGCTGGAATACTTGGTGCAAAGGTACAAAACGGTTTAGGGGTAAGGGGAGTTGTTGCGGGTGCTGTTATTGTTGGGAGTAATTGGCTTGAGAGCGGAGAGATGGATAAACTTGAAACACTTTGGTATGCTTCAGAGGCAGCAAGATCTTGTGCGGTGAGTAACAATAGTTGGGGAGCATACTATATAGCCGATGAGAGTTTTGAGCAGATAATGGAGTTAGCTACTACACATCTAAGAGATACAAAGGGGCGTATATTTGTTGTTCCCGCTGGTAATGAGAGAGAGGAGTTTGGAAACTCTAACCTTTCATATCTTGCAAATAACCCTTATGTTTTTACCGTTGGAGCACTCAACCACAAAAACCAATATGCAAGTTACTCCAATAGCGGTGCTAACATCCTTATAAGTGCTTATGGGGGTGAAAAATATCTTGATGCCCCAACTATAGCTTCAACACTTTTGATGGGAAAGTCATACTATGAAAGCGAACTATATGGATTAAAAGGTGCTTTAACGGATGATGCTGATGAAAACAGAAACTATACAGTAGCTATGAATGGAACGAGTGCCGCAACACCAATGGTCTCAGGTGCAATAGTTTTAGTTCTTGATGCTTGTCCAAATTTAACTTGGCGTGATATGAAGTACTTAGTGGCTACTACTGCTCAAAGAGTTGATATAAATGATAGCTCATGGACGCAAAACGGTGCGGGACATTGGCACAGCAATAACTATGGTTTTGGACTTATCAATCCGTATGAGATGATAGAACAATGTCGCAAGGGATATTTTGAAGCACTTAGTGAGTTAAAGGTAACTACATCTGGAACGAAGCTACTTAACATCAGTATCCCAGACACAAATCAAAGCATATCCACAAGCATAAATATAGATGAAAATCTACTTATAGAATGGGTAGGTCTAGTTTTTAAAAGTGATCATCCCTTTAGCGGTGATCTAATTATAGACTTAATCTCACCATCTGGTACTAAAAGTGAAATTATCAGTTCAAATGATATAAGGTTTGATGCCTATACAGATGGTTTTCGCTTTAGTTCTTTAGCCTTTTTGGATGAGGAATCAAAGGGTGTTTGGAGAGTTGTGGTAAGGGATGCTCAAGATGAAGACAATGGTGTTGTAGAGAGTTTAGAGTTAATTATAAGGGGGCGTTGATGAAAATAATACTTTTAATGATTTTAGTGATTAGTTTTCTTTTTGGAGTTGATAAAAATCAAAACAGACACAATAGCTCTGAAGCATTCATCCAGTTAAATATAAAAAAAGTAGAAACATTTGATTTTATAGATTTTGAGAGGGAGTATTCTTTAGAGTTGCAGTACTGTGTTGGAACAAGTATCTGTTTTTTTAAGCCCTCCAAAGAGATAGATATAAAAAACACTGTAGATAAAATTAGTATTTACGGAAAAGCTAACATATATAAGCCTTATCGCTTAAAAATCTATTAGATAGCTAATTATCGTGTAAAAAATCATTTTGTGACCTAAAAGTAATGTTTTTTTACTATAATAAGTAATTAAAAAATCTAAAAGGTCAAAAATATGCGTAATTCAGCATTTACAAACAAATCAAAAAAAGCATTTTCTCTTATAGAACTTATGATAGTTATCGTTATATTAGGGTTGTTAGCGGCAATGGTAATGCCTAGTTTAACAGGTAAGGGTGAAGAGGCTAAGAGAAATCTAGTGTGTGTTCAGATGAAAAGTATCTATAACGGCGCATTAGATATGTTCAAAATCAACAATAGTGTTTACCCTTCAACTGAAGAGGGACTTGAAGCACTTGTAGAAAACCCAGATCCAGAAAAATATCCTAACTACTCAACAAGTGGTTATTTTAAAGACAACAAATTACCAAAAGATTCTTGGGGCAACCAGTTTGTATATATCAACGAAGATGGCTCTGTAGATATTATCTCTTTAGGTGCCGATAGAAAAGAGGGTGGTAAAGATGAGAGTGCTGATATTAAGATGAGTGCTTGTAAATAAGAGACTAGGAATGCGTAAAGCTTTCTCCTTAATGGAACTACTCATCGTTGTTGTGATTATGGGTGTTGTTTATAACTTAGCAGTAGGAAGTTTTCAAAAAATTGGTGAGGTAAAGACACCATTGAGTCTCAAAAACTTAAAAAAATATCTCTCAGATTTTGAGTATGAAGAGAAAGTAAAATTTTTATGTTTAGATAGTTGCTCTCGTTGTGACATCTTTGTAGATGGTAAAAAGCAAGAGGAACTTCACGGTAAATTTGATGGCTTTTTGGACGACAGTGTAAAAATTTACAGATATGAGTATGGACTTGGAGCTATTAGAGTTGAGCCTAAGGCTTATTTCAATGAAGAAGATGTAGAAGAAGATGTTTGTTTCTCATACTCGTTAAATAAACAAGGGATAGGTGAACAGGTGTTAGTTGAGTTTAAGGGAAGTGTTTATGATTTTTCACCATACTTTAGTAAAACATTGAAGTATGGTTCTTTGGATGATGCCGTTAATGCAAAGGAAGTGCTTGTTCAGGAAACATTTAGATGATTTTTAAGTTTAAAGGTATTGATGCAGATGGCAAAAAGGTTTCCGATAAGATAGAAGCTACTTCAGCAGAAGAGGCAAAAAGCAAACTTAAAGCCAAAAAAGTTATCTACCAAACTTTAGATGAAGATTCACCCTCTTTTTTTGAAAACTTTGATTTTAGTAGAAAGTATAAAATCCCTCCAAAAGAGTTAGCTGGTTTATCTCGTGAACTCTCTATGTACATCCGCTCGGGTATATCCATTGTTTCTGCTCTAAAAATTGTTCAAACACATTACGAAAAAAACAAACCAATGAAACTCTTTTTAAGCACAGTGAGTACGCACTTAAATGAGGGTAAAAACTTCTACACAGCTCTTGAGACTCAAAGTGTAGTAATTTTGCCAGAGTTTTTTAAGCAGTCTATTAAAGTGAGTGAGAGTGGGGGTATCTTAGATGAGGTACTTTTAGAGCTTTCAAGATTCTTAAAAGAACAAGATAGAATCAACAAAGAGATAAAAGGTGCTTTTGCTTACCCCTCTTTTATGATAATTATCTCTTTGCTTATGATATCTTTTATGCTTGCCTTTGTAGTTCCACAAATAACAGGTATTTTTGAGAGTATGGATCAGGAGCTTCCTAAGCCTACTCAAGTTGTCATTGCAATGGGTGATTTTTTTAACAATAACTTTACAACTATTTTAGTTGTGATTTTTGCTTTGGTAAGTGCTTTTATGCTTTTTATGAACAAAAGCTATGGGTTTAAATACTACATACATAAGTTAATTTTAAAACTTCCTCTCTTTGGAGAGATAGCACTCAAGAGTGAGTTGGCAAGATTTTCATATATAGCATCGTTGCTGACACGCTCAGGAGTTCCTTTTGTGCAAACTATAAACCTCAGTGCAAATATTTTAAATAACTTAGTTTTAAAAGAGCTTTTTGTTGCAAGTGCTAAAAAAGTTGTAGAGGGTAAGTTGCTCTCAAATGCTCTAAATGAATCTAAAACTAAGATAGATTACGCTTTTATCCAGTCTATAGCCTTAGGGGAAGAAACCTCTCAAGTAGAGAATGTTTTAACAAATGTATCAGAGCTTTATTTTGAAGAAAATCGCGATAAAATCAGTATGCTTTTAACGCTTTTAGAACCTGCACTTATGCTTTTTGTAGGGGGAAGTATAGGTTTTATCGTTGCTGCGATGTTGCTTCCAATATTTTCCATGAGCGTTGGCTAAAATGGTGCAAAACACACAAATGAAAAGCAGAAAAGCGATAGCCCTACTTATCACTCTATTTTTTATTATTGCTATTACACTTGCTATTGGCATAGGGCTTAAGCAAGTCAATGAAGCAGCGTCTCATGTTCAAAGTGAAAAGCTTCTTTTACAGTCAAGCATGATATTTGATGATGTATTGGTGATGTTAAAAGGGGCAAAAGAGCTAGACTATCTCCTTGACAATAATATTTCAGGTGATGTGTTTGGTGCTTTTTTGAGTGGCTACTCAATCCCTGGCATCCCCTTAGGTGATTCTGGAATTATTATATCGCTTGAGCTTAAAAGTGCCCGTTCAAAAGTGAATATTAATACTCTCATAGACAACAACAACAGCGTAGATGCTTTGAGAGCTTATCTCAATTACTACATGGTGAATGAAATTTATGCCGATATGCTGTTAGATAGCATGGATGGGATTCAAGCTGATGATTCATATAGAACAGGATTGTTTTACGAAAAACCCTATCTGTATAGAGATTTTATTGTCTCATATGAGCACTTAGAAGAGATAAATGAGTTCTATATGAAAACATATCGTGATAATTATTTGAAAAATATTCATTTAAAAAATCTTTTTTATTTTAGTGAAGTAAAACAAAACTATAAAGTTGATTTAAATTGCGTAACACCCGAAGCTTTAGAGATGATGTTGGGTGACAAAAGCAGAATGGCAATGCTCTATCCAAACTTTGAGAGTGAAGATGACATAGATAAGTGTAGCTCTTTTGTTTGCAACAACTTAGATGAAGATGAAAAAACAATTTTGGCTCAATACGGAGCAACCTGCAATATACAGCCATATCTTGATGTGTCGGTGGAAGTGATGCAAAATGAACAAACAGCAAAGATAAATTTTGAATACGATATAAAAAATAAAAAAGGGTATAATTTTGTTTATGAAATTTAACAATAAATTTAAAACAATTTTTTTAGATACAAGTGCAAATAAACTTGATAGCGAAGAGGAAAATAATGCCTCAATACTCGCTGCAACACAGGGCAGTATAAAAAAAGAAAAAGTAAATATTATTTTATCCCCCTCTTTATACTGGGTGAAAAAACTCTCTCTCCCTGTGAAGTATGTTCGTGAGGTGAAAAAACTACTCCCATCTATCTTTGAAGATACACTTCCAGAGGGACATTATAGCTATTATGTATATAAAAGTGGTGATGATTTTTTTGCCTTTGCATATGAAGATAAAGCTATCCTTGATGTTTTATCCATGCAGGGGATTGCAGCCTCAAATGTTGCAAATGTTTATTTTGCGCAAAGTGAATTTCAAAATCTTGAGAAGGCTGTGAAGGTTAGCGATACACAAAGTATCTATGTAAAAGATGAGCTTGTTATTTTAGTTCCCTCTACATGGGTTCAAGAGAGCGATGATTTAGACCTCTCTGATATGAAATTTTCAAAACACAACATCACTTTGCAACAATTTGGGCATATTGTTGATAACTCTAGTTTGTATAAAATTGGTGCGATACTTGTTGTTTTGATTGTCTTAATAGCTATTGAGTATTTTATCACTTTGAGTAAAGCGGAGCAAATTGCCCAACAAAACAGTGAATTATTTGAAAAATATAAACTAAAATCAACAATGATGCAAAACAGGTCAATGCTCAAAAAATATAGCTACATCCATGAGAAACAAACAAAACTAAGAGAGTACATTTCATATATGCTCTCTTTGAAACTTAAAAAAGATGAAAAACTTTCACTCTTAAGCCTGAAAAATAAAACCCTTATAGTGGAATTTACAGGGGTAAAGAAAAATCAGGATGCACACATAACAAAGATACTACAATCAAAAAATATAAAATATAAGTCTAGCTACAAAAATGACACCTTGCATGTGGAGATTACATTATGAATCGTATAAATCCACTCTATCTAGCACTTTTGCTCATTGTAATCTTACTTTTGGCTATCTTTAAACTAGATAATGCAAAGGTTGAACTCGCAGATGCCCAAGAGAGTTTGATTGAGACCACAGCACTAGCAACAAATTTGAGCGGGCTTAAAGATGTATATGGCAATCAAAAAAAATCAAAAGCGGCAATACTTAAGATCTTAAAAAACTCAAGTTTAAAGCAATCTAATATCATGAAAAAAGTGAAAAAAAGTGGGATTATTATAAGCTCTAAAAGTATGGATCTCAGAGCCTTAAACTCCCTTTTGGGAAAACTGTTTAATGGTGCATACAATATAGTTGCTTTAGATGTAAAAAAATTGAGCGAGACTAAAGTCAGCCTTCATGTGGAGATTAAGTGGTGAAAAAACTAATGAAATTTTTAGCATATTGTTTGTTCTTTATAATCGCACTTATATATTTTGCTCCAAAAATAAGTGCGTATTACTTTTTAGAATCGCAAATAAAACCATTTGGAGTTATAGTTAGCGGTGAAGATTTACGAGATAATGGTTTTTCATTAGAGATAGAGAATGCAGATATCTCGTTTAAGGCTATAGAGAGTGCGAAGATAAAAGAGATACATGTAAAAATCTATGGTGTATATAATGGGGTGAGTTTCGAAGATATAAGCCTCTCAAGCACAGTAGCATCTTTTATACCTCTTCATGTTACAAGTGCTAGTGTTACCCATACAATAATAGACCCACTAAATGTTCATGCTTTTATTGAAGGGGAATTTGGAGAGGCTGAGGCTACTTATGACATACTTGCAAATGGTGTGAAAGTTACACTAAAGCCTTCAGATATTATGCTTAAAAAATATAAAAGCACATTACGAAGCCTAAGTAAAAATGGGAATGGGGAGTATGTTTATGAAAAAACTTTCTAGTTCTCATATAATGAAAATTATCGCAAGATTATTGATACTTTTAGCAGTAGCAAAAGTTATCTCTCTGGGTGCATGGTGGTACTTGCCTAGTGATGGGCAAGAGTTGAGTGTCAAAAACTCTTACCAGCCAAAATATCAACGGGTTGATTTTAAAAACATGATAGATAGGGATGTTGCAGCAAACACACCTCATGCTAAAAAAGAGGAAACAACAAACTCTGGCATCAGCATAACAAATATGATTTTAAAAGGTCTCTACGGAACAAAAACGAAGGGCTATGTAATAGTTGCTATGAAATCATCTGCTAAAAAGACATCTATTGTAGGGATAGGGGAAAAATTTAAGGGATTTACTTTAAAATCTATCAGTATAAACAGTGCTCTTTTTCAAAAGGGTGGCAAAGATTATATACTGGAGCTTGCTAAGAGTAAAAAACCAAATGCTATGAGTAAAGCAAAGAAAAAATCTACTAAAGATCGAGTAAACATTGAAGAGCCAATAGGTGTTACACGAGCAGATATTAGCCATTATGCTAAAAATCCTAAGCAAATATGGAAAGAGATATCTATCAAAGAAGTGAAAAATGGGAAAAAAATCAAAGGCTTTAGAGTAACAAAAATTGATGCAAAATCAAAATTTGCAGCTTTAGGCTTACAAAAGGGTGACCTCATCATAAAAGCAAATAATGTTGAGCTAAAATCGTATAGAGATGCTTTAGAGATTTATAAAAATATAGATAAGCTAGACACCATTCAAATTGTGGTGATGAGAAATAATCAAGAAACGGAGTTAGTATATGAAATCAATTAAATTTTTAACATCAAGTATGGGCAAGCTATTTATAATGCTTAGTTTAGTTGTTGTGATTCACGCAAGAGAAGAGGTCAACATAAACTTCTCTGACTTAGAGATCAAAGATTTTATTCAATTAGTATCCAAAATTACAAATAAAAATATTTTAATAAACCATAAGATCAACGGAACAGTTAACTTAGTGAGCAATAGCCCCATTTATGATGATGAACTTATAGGGATATTGGTATCTGTTTTAGAGTCTAAGGGTTTTACTTTACTTAAAAAAGGCTCGCTTTACGAGGTTGTCCGTTCAGCAGATGCAGCAAAAAATAATGCAAAAGTTGTCAAGCAGGGTAAAAAACTTTACGGCTCTTTAATGGTGACACAATCTATCCATGTTAAAGGTGAAAATGTAGATGTGATTGCGGCAAAAATTCGTTATCTTATCTCAAAAACAGCAAAACTTATGACAATGAAAGAGAGCAATACCATACTCATCACTGATTATCCAAAAAATATAGAAACCATCAAAACTGTCATAAAAGATATAGATAGCAATAATAAAAATATTGTAAAAATAATAAAAATTAAAAACGCTGAAGCAAAAAAACTTCAAGCAAGAGTGGTAGATATAAGCAAATCCCTCTTTAATGAAAAAGTTGTTGCACAAAAAGTTAAAATTATTTTAGATGATAATATAAACGCACTTATAGTTGTTGGTCAAAAAGAAAATGTAAATAAGGTTGCATCTTTGGTTGCTGAACTTGACTTAGAATCAAGTATAAATAAGGGTGTTCAAATATTTGAACTTAAAAACTCTGATGCAAAATCAGTTTTGGGAAGTCTTAATGAGATAATCTCAAAACAAACCTATACAGACCCAGCCCTCAAACCAAATGTTTCAATGAGTGAAGAGATAAATGCGATTATTGCAGTTGGTGAACCAAATATAGTAAAAGGTATCAAGATGATTATAGATGAGCTTGATAAAGAGAAATATCAGGTTTATGTTAAAGCCAAAATTATAGAGATAAATGAAGCCGATTCTCAAAAGCTTGGAATTAAATATGGATTTGATGGAGCGGCAATCAGTTCAAGTGGTGGACTTTACTCTTTTTCATCAAACTTTGGCGGTCCTGTTGTTGCGGGAACTGTTGGAGCAGCGATGGCAAGCTCGATAACAAGTAGTGGCAATGCATCTTCTGGTTTTGCCCTTGGTGCAGCTATAGACTTTTTAGAAACAAAAGGTGCTTCAAAATCTGTTTCTAACCCATCTATCCTTTGTGTAAACAACAAAGAATCATCAATCTATGTAGGTAAAACAATCTCTGTTTCTTCAGGGGCAACTACAGGAACTGTTGGAACTACAGTATCTTACAAAAGAGAAGATGTCGGTTTAACTTTAAAGATTAAGCCACGGGTCTCTTCTGTGGATAAAGTAACACTAGATATAGAAGCTATTTTGGAAAATGTTTTGGATGATGGAAGCAATAATGCTTCAGGTCAACCAATCACTTCAAAACAAGAGGTAAAAACTCAAGCAATTCTCCGCCATGGAGAGAGCATTATTATTGGTGGGCTTGTAAAAACTTACGATATGGAATCAAAAAGCAAAATTCCATTCTTAGGTGATATACCTTGGATAGGTTCATGGCTATTTTCATCGAGTAGTACAAGCAAAGAGAAGGATAACCTTGTTGTTATTTTAACTCCATATGTGATTGATAAGAGTGAAAAACTCTCACAACTTCAAAGAGAATTAGGGACTCGCTCAAGACTTCAAAGAGAGTATAATCTTGATATTTTTGAAAAAATTGAAAAATACGGAATGAGTGAAAGTGTTGATGTTGCAGAGGAAAAAAATGAAGATACTCAAGGTGACTACTGATGCTTTCACTAGAGCCTCTTCATAACTTAAAACTTGATATATATGAGCCCTCAGAGGTTCCAACAGACTTAAGTGTTAAGAACTTTTTACTCTTTAGTGAGATAGATGGTGAGGTGTCTGCTCTAATGTGTGAGCAGTACTTAGTAGAAGCGAGTAACTTTTATACGAAACTAGAGAAAAAATATCCTCTTTATATGTTGGATGAAGATTCATACGACAGGCTCTATAACCGCTTTTTAGAACTTCGTACAGACAAAGCTATCGAGACGATGCAAGAAGACTCTTCTGAGGATGGCGAAGAGGAGGAGATCTCTTTAACAGACTTTTTAAGAACCTCTTCAGATATACTAACAAGTGAAGAGTCCGCTCCAATTATCAAGTTTGTCAATGCTCTTTTTTATCAAGCTGTGAAGAAAAAAGCTTCAGATATTCATATAGAAGTTCAAGAAAAACGGGGTGAAGTACGCTTTAGAGTTGATGGGATGCTGGCAAAAAATGCAGACCTAGACAAGAAAGTGGTTAACCTTATCATCTCCCGTATAAAAGTTATCTCAAATCTTGATATATCTGAGAAAAGAATCCCACAAGATGGACGAACACAGATAAAAATAGCTGGTGAGACACTTGACATCCGCGTATCTGTATTGCCTACATTTTATGGAGAGAGAGTTGTTATGAGACTTTTGATGCAAAGCTCTCAAATCCCACATATCAATGAGCTTGGATTTGATAGTGATCTGATAGATGATGTAAAAAAACTGCTCCGTTCATCTCACGGTATCATTCTTGTTACTGGACCAACTGGTAGTGGTAAAACAACCTCCTTGCACTCATTTTTGCGTGAAGTTGAATCACCTGAGAAAAATCTTATAACCGTTGAGGATCCTGTTGAGTATAAATCAGAAAATATCTCTCAAATTCAAGTAAATGAAAAAGTTGGTTTAAGTTTTGCAGCTGCACTTCGCTCCATCCTAAGACAAGATCCAGACATTATAATGATAGGGGAGATTCGAGATGAAGAGACAGCAGCGATTGCTGTTCGTGCAGCACTCACTGGTCACCTTGTTTTCTCTACACTCCACACTAACTCAGCAGCAGCTACAATCTCAAGACTTGCAGATATGAATATAGAGCCGTTTTTAATATCTTCATCACTTTTAGGTATCTTGGCGCAAAGATTGGTGCGTGTTTTATGTGAGGAGTGCAAAGAGGAAGATATGATCGCAGAAGAGTTCGCAGAGGATTATAACTTAAGCAAGGATGCAAAGATATTTAAGGCTGTAGGGTGTAAAAATTGTAGTTATAGTGGTTACTCAGGTCGCCGCTCCATAGGTGAGATTTTAGTGATGAACGATATGGTAAAAGATTTGCTAAAAACTACAACGGATGAGCACACAATAAAAACGGCACTTGAAGCAGATGGACTTAAGACTATCTCTTCTCAATTAACTGTAATGCTTCTTCATGGTGAAACATCTTTAGATGAAGCGATTCGTATCGGCTTAGGGCATGCATAACAAAAAAACAAGTGTATCGAGAGCCTTTACACTTATAGAGGTGATGATAGCAGTAGTTATCATATCTGTAGTTATCCTCGCACTACTTGAGATGAAGGGTAACAGCAGTTTTATGTTTGCTAAACATACCAACAATCTAGCAGTCAATCAATACGCATCATTTTTTATCTCAAACCCTGATTACGGCTACAACAAAGAAAAAGTTATGATGGATGATTTAGTGAGCGATTTTAAGGTTGAAGATGCCCTAAGGCGTGAGCTCAAAGAGGTTAAAGTAGAGATACTTTATCAGGAGCTTCAAAGGTTCTCAGATTTTTCAGATACTGCTGATTCAAATGAATCAGATGAGGAAAATCAAGAGGCTACAAGTACAAATATGGCTTTAGAGATTGGCAAAACAATCTTAAAAATAGATGACAAAGCTTTTTTAAATGGCTCAGCATCCACAGCACTTGTAAGGCTGAGAATACAATGAAAAATCAAAGGGACGGCTTTACTTTAATTGAGTTACTTGTATCTATAAGTATCTTAAGTATAATGATGATTTTTTTATACAAAAGCTATGCATCTCTCAATATATCAAATAAATTTTACAAACAAAAAATAAGTGAAATAGAGGATGAACAACTTAAAAAGAGAGTTATGTTTTTAGATTTTTCACTATTACTTGATAACAATAATAGTACGGTAATTATTTTTAATCAAAATAAAAAAGAGGACGCTGTTTTTTTTCAAAGTTCACACTCTATCCATAAAAGATACAATCCATATATAGCCTATATTGTAAATAACTCTAAACTTTATAGATTGGAATCACTCAAAGCTTTTAAAGTTTTTCCCATAACTCAAGAGAGTGAATTTAGTGTAGATTATCTTGGTGAAGTAAATAGTTTTAGAGTCTATTATCATCAAAAAAAGACACAAGAACTTACAAGTGAACTCTTTTTAATTCATGTTGATTTTAAAACTAAAAATGACATTTTACTCAAAGTAAAAGCTTTAAACGAGTCTATAGATTAGTCTTGCCTATATTTAGAGATACCACATGCTTGATTTGGTGTAGGTGGATTTTCTTTTAGATAGGTCAAATCTTGAAGTGTTTGTGTTAAAACTTTTTTTTGTTGTAACATTGGAAGCATAAGGTTGTCTTTTTCATTAAGAGGGATACTCCAATCTAAAAGTATAATTTCCACCTCTTTATCTAACTCGGCTATTGCATTTTGTATATATTTAATTGAATTCATAAAATGATTATAGCAAAAGTATATAATATTTTGGGTATAATGCCATTCTCAATTTCTAACTATTGTTAGATAGAGAATTTTACAAAGGAGCAATCGATGCCTAAAATGAAATCGGTAAAAGGCGCTGTAAAGCGTTTTAAGGTTAAGAAAAATGGTCAAGTTAAGCGTGGAACAGCGTTTAGAAGCCACATTTTAACAAAGCAAGATGCTGGAACTCGTCGTGAGCAAAACACTCCGAAAGTGGTTGCAAAAGCAGATGAAGCAAATATCAAGGCTATGATTAACTAGTTGTCATTCCAAACTAGATTTGGAGTCTAATTAATCATAAATCTCCAATTATATAATTGGGCAAGACCACCAAAGATGTGGCACCTTGACTACGAAAAGTAGCTAGGTAAAGAAAAAAGGAAAGAGATGCCAAGAGTAAAAACAGGTGTTGTTCGTAGAAGAAGACACAAAAAAATATTAAAATTAGCGAAAGGTTTTTATAGCGGTCGCCGTAAACACTTCCGTAAAGCCAAAGAGCAAATTGAGCGTTCATTAATGTACGCATTCCGTGACCGTAAGCAAAAAAAGCGTGAGTTCCGTAAACTATGGATTATCCGTATCAATGCAGCGGCTCGTTTAAATGGGATGAACTATTCAACTTTTATGAATGGTCTTAACAAATCTGGCATCGAGCTTGATCGTAAAATTCTTGCTGATATGGCGATGAATGATGCAGCAGCATTTAGTGCAGTTGTAGAAGCATCTAAAGCAGCACTTAGCAAATAAGCTATAACCCATGTGGGT
This sequence comes from Sulfurimonas sp., assembly GCA_026988315.1. Lineage (GTDB taxonomy): Bacteria > Campylobacterota > Campylobacteria > Campylobacterales > Sulfurimonadaceae > Sulfurimonas. The sequence continues at coordinate 22,513 of JALSLJ010000093.1, forward strand.
TTAGCTTTTGCTAAACAAATTGAAGTTTATATTTTGTGCAAATAAAGTACAGAATTCCCCTTAGAATTATAATAAATCCCCAAAGATGACGCACGAGAAACAAAAACACCCCTTCCATTAAATGCCCTTGAATTTCTAAATATTGTACTTAATATATGGGTATCAAATCCATCCCCCTCATCTGTTATATATGTAATTATGTAAGTATCTAAGTTATATTCTATTTTATTTATCGAAACGGTTATGGTTTTAGAGCAATCTTTCTCTTTTTCTAAGAGCGTATCAAAATAGATGTCATCTTCTAGTAGTTGGTGTTTTGCTTGAGCTGTTAGACCCAAGTTTCCATGCTCGTAAGCATTCATGTATAACTCTGTAAACACCACGCTTGTATTGTAGATGAGCTTAGCATCCTGAGTAAGCTTTTCCCACTCATTAGCGTACCATTCACCAGCAAGGTCAACATCTTCAAGTGAACTCTTAAAAGTGGAAGCAGTAAGTTTCGTTTCATGAAAATTTAGTTTATTCATAAAAATGAGCGTGATATCATCCTCTTGAGTGTCTATTTTTTCAAATAGCTTTTTTTTAAAATCTTCTCGAGTAAAGGAGTTTAGAAAATCATCTTCAATATACTCCACATACACTCCATCTCCATCTTTTATATCATTTTCAACCACTCCATCACTATAAAAAAGGAACTTTGTTATATCTTTTGTATCCACTTTTGAAATACTGAAGTTGGGGGTATATTTACTTAGCGGTGGATTATTAGATTTGATTTTTACTATCTCATTTTTTATATTTTGCATTAATGTTACAGGCATTGCAAATTTTGCATACTCTAGCACATCAGTGTTACAATCAATAAGTATGTACTCTATAGCAATAGCCTCTTCATCAAGCAAAATAGGTTGTATATACTCAATAGATTCTGAGATTAGTCTGTTTAAATCAAAACTATTGGACTCCTGCATTTTATCTATCAAATGATTTATATAAGAGGTGATTATCATCGTTGTTAATGAAGCGGAGAGACCCTTTCCCATCCCATCAACAATAAGGAAAAATGTTTTGTTGTTATCGAGTTTTCTTGCTGAATAAGCATCACCACTTATTGTATCAAGTGGCTGATATAAAAAATCTACTAAGAAGTGATGACCATTGCCATCACATGCTACACATTCAATCATCTGATAGTAAAAATCATTTCGCAAGATATTTAACTCTTTTTGAAATGCCAGATCCTCTTGATAATTACTATACTTATCTTTTTCCTCTAGTTCTGTTAACTTTTTATCTCTTAATTTCTCAAGATATTTATTTGCAATTAATAATTTTGAGACATAAACAACCGCTTCGATCACTTCACTAGATTGTATAGGTTTTTGTATGAAGTTATTTACTTGAAGCTGGAGTGCTTTGACAATAACACCCATATCTTTTATGGCTGTAACTAAGATAATAGGGATGTTTTTGTCCTCTTGTCGAATCTTTTCACACATCTCTATGCCATTAAGGACAGGCATATCGTAATCACTAATTATAAGGTCTATATCATTTTCTAAGTATTTCTGGTACCCCTCTTCCCCGTTATCCGCAAAAATTATATCTTGCACTACATCTTCAAATATTGATTTATAGAGGATTTGTGTTGTTTTATTATCTTCAACACAAAGAAGTGTTAAAGATTGAACATACTCTAAAGCAGAATCATGAGTATCTATGAGGTGCTTTGGCATTAGATCTTAAATTTACTCAATTCGTCTTGCAGTTTTTGTGCATCATTAGCTAATGATACTGCAGCGTTCTCTACTTTAATTCTATGGTCATTATTTTGAGATGCAATCTCTATTATCTCATCCATGTTCTCAATAAGCTCTTTAGTTCTTGTAGCTATATAAGTACTTTGATGCATAACATCTTTAGATTTATTAGTAGTGATTGAGAGATTCTCTTTAGTCTCTTGTGATGATCTGATGAGCTCTTGTGCAGAGTTTGCAATATTTTGCATATTATCAGATGTCTCTGATGTCTCTTGTGAAATCTCAACTACATTTTGTGTTATGAGATTTACATTTGCACTTATTTCACTCAGAGATTTTTGTGTACGCTCTGCAAGCTTTCTCACTTCATCGGCAACAACAGCAAAGCCACGACCATGTTCACCTGCTCTTGCTGCTTCTATAGCTGCATTAAGTGCTAGTAAGTTTGTTTGATCGGCAATATCTGAGATTATTGCTAAAACATCTTTTATATTTTTTGCTTGTTCTGTTAGGGATGCAACTTTCTGAACTAAATCTTGTTGATTCTCACTCCCCTCCTCTATAGATCCAACTACGGAGTCAAGCTTAGCAACAAACTCATCTAAAACATTAAAGGTTTTATGTAAATCCTCCGTTACAGTTATAGAAGCTTCCTCTACAGCATCTAATCTCTCTCCAACTTCACCAACAAGGGCATTAATATTGGTCATTTTATCATCTGCAATTGCACCGTTTGAAGCAAGTTTTTCAACAACATCATTGAGATTTTGAGTCTCAAACGCTGTTGCCTCAGACACCCCTTTTGCTTTAAAAACAGTTTCTTTAAAGGCTATTATCATCACATGGATAGCACGAGAGATTTGTGATATTTCATCTTTGCCCTCAACGACAATATCGCAAGTGAGATCAAGATTGGATGATACGCAGTCTATTTTCTCTAAAGAGCTTTGAACACTTTTATTGACCCCTTTGCTTATTGTAAGTATGATTATGAATATCAATATAGCGAAAATAGAATAGCTTAGCAAAGTTATAATCATGCTTAATTTAGAATCTGACTCAACTTGAGCAAGTATTGCATCATTTTGAAGTGCGAGCTCATCATCAACTTTTTTGAGCAGGTTGATTTTTTTCGTGATTGTTTTAAACCAAAAGACACTATCAATTCCAAAATTTCCAGTAATTGAATTTTTTCTTGCGATATCACGCATTCTGTTTACTTCATCTACAGCACTAGAATTCATCTGTTGTTTGTAAAAATCTTTTGAAGCATCAGTTGCCATAGCTTTATAAGAGTCTAAGTAACTATTTTGCTCTACAACAAGTGTTATCCACTTTGCAAACATCCCCTCTCCAAATTTATCAGCTCCAAAAGTAGCACTTAAAACGGCGCGCTCTATCCCCGCACGCTCTTTTGATTTTAAAAAGTTAGTGTAAGAATCCAGCGCCTTTACCAGCTCAGGAGTCTCGGCGAGCTTTGCGGTTAAAGCAACTATATTTAAGATGTTTGTATTCATTTTAGTATAGTATGCCACTTCATCTTTGACGCTAATATTTAAAGCATCTACTTTTGAGCGGATTGTGTTGATTTGATCCATTGTTGCTGTAAATGCTAAAATCTCCTCTTTTAATTCATTTGAAAAAGAGTTTAAATCCAATGTAGATATGTAAGCGACAAGCTCTGAATTTCTATTGTTAGTTAAAACTCTTTGTTTTGGAAGAATATCTGAAAACTTTTTCCCTTTACTTCCTATAAAACCAGCACTTGCCCCTCTCTCTTTTTGTGTTTCATGGATAAGCAAACTTAGCTTTTGGCTTAAAATATTTAGCTCTTTGACCTGCTCAATATGGGCTCTTTCATTAAGAGCTTTATTTACAGAGAGCCCTACAATAACTAAGGCAAATCCAATAACCATTGCCATAATGAGGTTAAGTTTATTTTTAATACTCACAATGAAACCTTTTTCACTTTAAATACAGAGCTAAGGTTAAGGTCATCGAGCAACTCTATGAGTTGTTGATTGCCTGCATTTATTTGTAAATTTATGCCATCTTTTAATACCAGCTTATTAAAATATCCAATCACTGAAGATGTGATCGAGAGGGAGTCAACTATATGTAAAACAACACTCTTATGCTGAGAAACAATACTATCTATAGTATTTTTTAATTTTTGAAAATCACTCACACTTTTAATGTTGCCAGTTATCGTGAGAGTATTTGATGACACTGATATATCCATAATAAAACTCCATTCATTTTAGTCTAAATTTATAATATCTAAATTTTACTAAATAATCATAATCCTATCACAACTTAATAATATTTTCTTGCCATTCTTTCATTTTTTTCTCATATCCTATCTCTTTTAGCTCTACAAATTTAAGTGGTTTCGAGAGATAATTTTGTTTAACATAGCCACCAAAATCGTGTGGGTAAAGGTAGTTTTTATTTTGCTGTGTGATATTTTCAGGGATATCAAGCATAACCCCATCATTTACCGCTTGTAAGGCTGAGTTGATTGCAAGATATGAGGTGTTTGATTTTGGTGAAGCACAGAGATAGATGACAGCTTGGGCTAAAATGATTCTAGCTTCAGGGTAGCCAATCTTTGAAACACTTGTCATGGTAGAGGTGCAAAGAGTAAGTGCTTGGGGGTTGGCATTGCCTATATCTTCACTTGCTAAAATCACTAGTCGCCTTGCAATAAAATCAGCACTCTCTCCACCATCTATAAGACGAGCTAGATAGTAGATACTTGCATCCATATCTGAGCCACGGATAGACTTAATCATAGCACTTACCAAATCATAATGAACACCCGCCTCACTACTTCCCGTACTCAAAGCATTTGGACGAAGAGATTTGAGAAGCTCAAGTGTTATGTGCTTGTCGATATTGGAACTGAATTCTAAAAGTTTCAGTAAAGACCTAGCATCACCACCACTACTAAGAACTAAATACTCTCTTGCCTCATCATCATAGCTTAGATTAGCATAGATTAATGCTCTATCGCAAAGCTTATAAAGTGCTTCATTCTTAATTGTATTAAGCTCAAAAAGCATGGAGCGGGAACGGATAGCCGATGTAAGTGAAAAGAAAGGGTTTTCTGTAGAAGCTCCGATAATTAAAACGGAGTTGTTTTCCATAACAGGAAGTAAAACCTCTTGCTGGTTTTTTGCTAAACGGTGAACTTCATCTATAAAAAGAAGGGGTTTTTGCAGAGTATTTTTATACTGCTCAAATATCTTTCTAAGTTGTTCTATCTTTATAGAAGTTGCATTAAACTCATAAAAAGGCAAATCCATAGTTTTTGCGATTATTCTCGCAAGAGAGGTTTTCCCACATCCAGCAGGGCCATAAAAAAAACTATGACCTAAAACACCTTTTTCACAGAGAACTCTTAGGGGAGAGTTCTTTGCACTTAAGTGTTCTTGACCAACTATCTCATCAAAATTTTTTGGTCGTAGGAGCTGCGTGAAATCTGACAAGTTTACCCAGCTATCACTTTAATCATGACCTCTCTCTCTTGTCTTGGTCCATCAAACTCACCAAAAAATATACCCTGCCATCTACCAAAGATAGGCTTTGCATTGACAACAGGGATGCTTACAGAATTACCCATGCGAGAGCTTTTTAGATGTGCTGCTGCATTGTCTCCAGAGTGGAGATAGTGAGCATCATTTGGTGCTACACGGTTAAGTGCATTTAACAAGTCGCGGCGAAGAGCAGGGTCTTGGTTTTCAAACATAAAAATACTTGAAGTTGTGTGTGGAGTAAAAACTACACAAATTCCATCTTTTATACCTGAAGTGATTACCGCTTCACTCACCTCTTTGCTTATATCCATTAGCTGCGTCTTATGACTTGTTGGGAACCTCATTGTTTTCATCGTTTTTCTCCTCTTTCTCTAGCTTTTTTCTCTGTTTCTTTTAAAAATGTAAAAAGTGCAGAATACTCACTTCTGCTTAAAAATCTTGTTTTACCAGTTGGTAGATTATTGAGTTCAACCTCTGCGAAACTTATCCGTTTAAGATCAGCTACATCCGTTCCAAAATGGGCAAAAAACCTTCTGATTTCACGGTTTTTCCCCTCAGAGATTGCTATCTTTAGTATAGAATAATTATGCTCATTTTTTTGGATTTTATAGCCTAAAAAAGGTGCAAATGTCATGCTTGTAACATCACTAAGCTCATGCCCACCAGCAGTTGCATCTGCAAGCTCAAGCCCATTCATCATAGCGTCTTCCATAGCTTGCGTTATTTCACCCTTTATTTTTACCTTGTAAATTCTCTCTAATCCTGAGTTCATAAGTGCAGTTGCAACTTTTGAAGCATCGGTTAAAAGTAAAACACCCTCTGTGGCATAGTCAAGTCTTCCAACTGGGATAAAATGTTTGTACTTTCTATCTAGTGAATCATATATGGTTTTTCTACCTCTAGGGTCACTCTTAGTTACAAGCTCACCCTTTGGTTTGTTGTAAACTATAACAGTATATTTATCTCGAGGTGCAACTTTTTTTCCACTTATCCAAACATCTGCTTCTTTTTCATCAACTTGTGTTGCAGGATTCTCTTGAATCTCTCCATCTACTCGAACATAACCATCTTGTATAGCTTTGTCAGCTTCTCGACGAGAATAACTTGTATGATGTGCAATAAATTTGTTTAAACGCATCTGAAATGAGCCTTATTTGGTTTTGCTTGTTTTGTATTTTTATTTATCATTGTGTGATTATACCCTTTTTATCTTCATAAGCTATAATTTTGTATAGGAGTTTGTAATGCAAAAGCTGTTTGATGAAGTTAACTTTCTGGATAAAAGATGTTATGACGAGTTTGGTTTAAGTGAAGATATTTTGATGGAGCATGCTTCTACAGGGATGGCGGAGTATATTCGAGAGAACTTTGCTTTTGGTTCTCGTATCATTATCGCTTGTGGCAGTGGAAATAACGGTGCAGATGGAATTGCTTGTGCAAGATTACTTCATGGCGAGTATGATGTTAGTATATTTTATGTAAAAAAACCAAAATCTCCTATGGCACTATTGCAGGATAAAAGGGCAAAAAGCATAGGTGTTTTTGAGTGCTTGGAGCTTAGAGAGTGCGATGTTTTAGTGGATGCTGTAGTTGGCACAGGCTTTAAGGGCGAGTTTGATGAGACGCTCAAAACAATTATGAAAAAACTTAATGCACTAGAAGCATTTAAAATAGCCTGCGACATCCCCTCTGGATTACAGTCACATGGGGAGTGTGCCAAAGAGTGTTTTAGAGCAGATATATCTCTCACTATGGGGGCTTTAAAAAAGGGTATGTATCTTGATGAAGCAAAAGAGTTTGTAGGTAAAATAAAAGTTCTTGACTTAGGAGTTTGTAGAACTATTTATGAAAGACAAAGCTCTTGGAATCTACTCGACTTAAGTGACTTAAAGCTTCCATATCGAGAGAAGAAAAACATCCATAAAGGAAGTTTTGGGCATTTAGCTGTAGCGTGTGGAAGCAAGAAAGGGGCAAGTATCATCAGTGCACAGAGTGCTTTTAGATTTGGTGTTGGTCTAGTAACGCTTATTGGTTTTGAAGATATAGAGATACCGTGTGAGATTATGTACTCACATAATTTGCCAAATAACACTACTGCTTTAGCGTTGGGGATGGGTCTAGGTGATGAGTTTTCAAACTTAGAACTGGAACAGTTTTTAGACAACAACCTTCCCCTTGTTGCTGATGCCGATATTTTTGCAATGGGTATTTTAAGCACCATTTTAGAGAGAGAAAATCTTGTAATAACCCCACATCCAAAAGAGTTTGTTTCTCTTTTAAAACAAACAAATATTGCAGAGATTAATGTCGAGATTTTGCAAAAAAATCGCTTTAAGTATGTGGAGGAGTTTTGTAGAAAATTTCCTAAGGCAACCCTACTTTTAAAAGGGGCAAATGTTATCATCGCAAAAGATGGAGAATTTTTTATAAATCCACATGGCACATCCGCTCTATCTAAAGGTGGTAGTGGGGATGTTTTAAGTGGCTTAGTAGGCTCGCTTTTAGCTCAAGGGTACGCACCTTTGGAGTCAGCAATTCACGCCTCTTTAGCCCATACAAAACTTGTTTTAGCCTTTGATGGTGCCAGTTTTTCACTTACGCCAACTGATTTGATTCTTGGAATAAATCAATTATAAAATTTACTTCAAAAATTTTATATATAAAGTTATATAATACTCGTAACTGTACTGCACTTTAGTTGATTAGGAGGAGATGATGAAAAATTCATTTAATCAAGAGATGAGAAGAAGATTTGTACTTATCTATATAGCGACTATCTCTATCATTATCATAATTGCTACTCTTCAATACATCAACTTAGTTGAAAATGAAATAAATTTTCAAAAAAAGGAAATTTTAAAGAAAACACCATATTTCATCCAGACAAATGATGTCAAATTTGTAAGCAAAACAGATATACTGAGTGCCTCCTTATTAGAAAAGTCGATACCCTTGCGTATAATCAAACAAGGCAAGGTGCACATACTATTTTACACCCCAAAAGATAATTATTATAGATTTTTAATTAGGCCTATAGTAGCAATCTCTTGCATTATTCTTTTTATCTATTTTGTATTGAACCGAGTTCTTAAAAAATGGCTTTTTAGGTTAAGGGAGTTTAAAAAGTTTCTCTACAGTTATTTAGAAAATTCTATTATAGATGAGAGGCTCTTCATGAGGATTAAACAGAGCGATGATGAGATTTACAAATTAAGTGTTGATGCAAAAAAACTGATGGATGATAGCCTTAAAATATCAAAAAAACAGAAAAATTTTATAAAAATACTTGAAGAGCTTAATGAGGTTGTACTTGTTATATCTAATGAGTTTGATGTGTTAGAGTACAATAAACCTTGGTTAGAGTTTGAACAAAAAAGCAGTAACTTTTTAGATTATCTCAATGAGGCAAATATAGAAAAATTAGAGATAGCATTAAGTGATTTACAAAATTCCAAAATTCCAAATATTATATTTGTAGATACCCTACACAAAGAAGAGAGCTATTTTGAAATTAAAATCATCCATACAAAGAGTGCTTTTGGTGTCATTATAAGAGATGTTAGTAGTATATATAAAAAGCATCAAGAGACAAAACATATGGCACTCCATGATTCTTTAACAAATTTACCAAACAGAATGCTTTTTCTTGATAGGTTAAGCACAGAGATTAAAAAATCAAAACGCGAAGATAGAATCTTTGCGGTATTGTTTTTCGATTTAGATAAATTTAAAGAGGTAAATGATAAGTATGGGCATGAAGCAGGAGACTTGGTCTTGGTAGAGTTTAGTAAAAGAGTATCTGGGCATTTAAGGGCTTCAGACACACTAGCAAGATTGGGTGGTGATGAATTTGTTGGGATTATATCAGATATTACCCATATCAGTGAAATAGATTTAGTTGTAGAGAAAATTCACACCACTTTAGAACAAGCAGTTGTATATAATAACCACTCTATCTATATAAACACATCAATCGGCGTTAGTATATATCCAGATAATGGTGTAAATGTTGATGTGTTAATGTTAAAAGCTGATAATGCGATGTATAGGTGTAAAAAAAATAGTGAGAAGTATTGTAAATATAATGAGGAATTATAGCGTTTTCATAAGAATTATAATTTATAAAATAATTTGAGGTAAAGTATAAGATTGCTTATGTTATAAATCAAAATAATTATTATAAACATAGGAATGCTTAATGGATAACATGTTAAAAATTGGAAAATATGAGTTAGGTTCTCGTCTTATAGTTGGAAGTGGAAAATATGATTCATTTGAAACTACAAAAGAAGCAACACTTGCATCTGGAAGTGAACTTATCACTGTTGCGGTTCGTCGTTTAAATATCACTGACCCAGATAAAGAAAATCTAAGAGATACTTTCGCTGGAACAAATGTAAAGTTTTTACCTAACTCTGCTGGATGTGTAACAGCTGAAGAGGCTATCACCACTTTTAGACTTACTCGTGAAGCTACGGGGATCGATCTTATAAAGCTTGAGGTTATTGGTGATACGCAAAAAACTCTCTACCCAGATGTTTTAGAGACTATCAAAGCGTGTGAAGTTTTAGCAAAAGATGGTTTTACTATCATGGCATACACTTCAGATGATCCGATTATGGCAAAGCGTTTAGAAGATGCAGGTGCTCATGCTATCATGCCCCTTGCTGCTCCTATTGGAAGTGGTCTTGGTATTCAAAATCCATATAATATTGTTTTTATTCGTGAAGCTGTAAGTGTTCCTGTAATCGTGGATGCTGGGATCGGATGTGCAAGTGACGCCGCATATGCGATGGAGCTAGGTGCTGCGGGAGTACTTACAAATACTGCTATCGCTCAAGCACAAAACCCAATGATAATGGCTGAGGCTATGAAACACGCAATTATCTCTGGTCGCATGTCTTACCTAGCTGGAAGAATCCCTAAACGCCCTTATGCAACTGCATCTTCACCAGTTGATGGGATGATTCAGTTTTAAATCAAACGAGCGTCACCAATTTTTACAATGGTGACGCTTCCTTACGCTTGTTAAATTATAATCACTTATACTCTTTGATATAATGCCAAAATGAATAATGAACCCATAACACTCAGATCTATCTTTAAGCTCATTTTAGAAAAAAAACCTGCTCTTATTTATGGGCAAATTATAACTCTCATCGCCATTCTTGTAAGTGTACCTATTCCACTTATGCTTCCTGTGATGGTAGATGAAGTTCTCTTAGATAAGCCTTCACATTTTGTCAATGCAATTGACTTCATAATTGGTGAAACTACTGCTATTTACTATATTGCCATCGTTACTATTGGGGTGATATTTTTAAGATTTATCTACTACTTTTTTGGAGTAATCATAACACGCGTTTTTACAAAAATATCAAAACATGTAACTTTTATGATTCGTAAAAGGCTTATAGAGCACCTTAAAATTGCTTCGATGAATGAGTATGAAACATTGGGAAGTGGAGCAATCACCTCTAACCTTATAACAGATGTCAACACACTCGATAACTTTATCATAACAAGTGTTAGTAAGTTTGTGTCATCTGTTTTAACTCTTGTGGCTGTTGGGATTGTTATGATTATGATAGATCCTATTTTAGGAATTTTGATACTTATTATCCAACCTCTCATAATGCTTATGAGTAAAAAAATGTCTAAAATTGTGGGCAGATTAAAAAAGGAAGAAAATGAAGCGATAGAGAAGTTTCAAGAGAATGTTGGGGAAACCTTAGAGCTTTATGGACAAATAAAAGCATCCAACAAAGAAAACTATTTTTTCTCTAAAGCTGTCAATCATGCAAAAAAAGTTCAAGTAACTTCAAACGAATACGGCTTTAAAAGCGTTGCTTACGAGAGACTCTCTTACACCATATTTTTAGTAATGTTTGAGCTTTTGCGTGCATCTGGTCTTGTTTTAGTTGCTTATAGTGACCTTAGCATAGGGATGATGTTTGCTATGTTTGGCTATATCTGGTTTATTATGACACCTGTTCAAGATATACTTTCTATGCAGTATTCTTACGCATCAGCGATGGCTGCACTAAAGAGAATCAACAAAATTTTAACCCTAAAGATAGAAGATAGCGGAACAAAAACTTTAGATGACATAGATGTAGATATATCACTTATAGATTTAAACTTTTCATACACAAAAGAGAAAGAGATACTTAAAAATATAACACTAGATATAAAAGCTGGTTCTAAAATAGCTCTCATCGGAGCAAGTGGCAGTGGGAAAACCACACTAGCTCAAGTTATTTCAGGATTTTATGCAAAAAGTAGTGGAACCCTTGCATATAACGGCATAAATATAGAAGATTTAGATAAAAGCTCTTTAAGGCAAAAAGTGTTTTTAGTTCTTCAAATGCCCATACTCTTTAACTCCACACTTAGGTTTAACATCACTATGGGAGATGAGAATATCTCAGATGAAGAGATACACAAAGCTCTTAAAATAGCACAACTCACCTCAATGATACAAAACATGCAAGAGGGACTTGACACCATAGTTGGTCGTCATGGTATTCGCCTCTCAGGTGGACAAAGACAAAGACTCTCTATAGCTAGAATGATTATAGCAAACCCTAGTGTAGTTATCTTTGATGAATCAACATCCGCACTCGATGTACACACTGAGGCAAAATTACATACAGCACTAACACCACTGCTAACAAACAAAACAGTTATAACAATAGCTCACAGACTCAGTACAGTTAAAAATGCTGATATTATCTATGTTTTAGAAGATGGTAAAATTGTACAACGGGGAACTCACGAAGAGCTAGAAGATGAAGAGGGTCACTATATGGAGTTTATTAAAAATCAGTTGATTTAATCTCTATGTATCTTTAAATGTATCTCTTATCTTTAAAAACTGATCCAAATTTTCAAAAAATAGATCAACTAGTTTTGGATCAAAATGTTGTGCTCTTTGTTCCTTAAAAAGGTTAAATATACGCTCATCATCCCAAGCCTTTTTATAAACCCTATCAGATCCCAATGCATCAAAAACATCCGCAAGTGCTGTAATACGCCCGTATATATGTATCTCTTCTCCAGCTAACTTTCGAGGATAACCTGTTCCATCCCATTTTTCATGATGCTCATAAGCAACTGTTGCTGCTGCTAACAATAGCGGCCTATTGGAAGCTTTAAGCATCTCATACCCTATCTGTGCGTGGGTATCCATAATTTTACGCTCATCATCATTAAACCTGCCTGGCTTGTTAAGCACAGCATCAGGAATAGCAATCTTTCCAATATCGTGCATTGGTGATGCTTGCTTTAACATCTCCGCCTCATCTTCACTCAAGCCATAAAACAAGGCTAAAAGCTTTGAGTATTCTGCAACGCGTTTTACATGGTTTCCTGTCTCTTTTGAGCGACTCTCACCAATCGCTCCCATAGTAAAAACAACCTCTTTTTGTGTTTCTTCAATCTCTTTGTTTAGGAGTTCGTTCTCTTTGAGTGCTTTAACAATACCGCTAAGCATCTGTTTAAAAGCTTGGGCAAGTTTGGCAATCTCATCTTTTCCTTGAACTTCAATATTTTTAGAATAGTCTTTTGTTTTTGTTATCTCTTCAACATTATGTGAAAGCTCAAGTATGGGTCTTATGAGCTTATTAATAAGAATAAAAGCACTCCACCCTATGATGATAGCACCAAGCAAGAGAGCAAGAATAAAAAGTTTTTCATAATGGGCTAGTTCATTTAAAAAATCTTCTTGATTTTTTTCTAAAACAATCTCAATCTTATCATCAAATGCAAGAGCTTTTCTCACAACTATGAAATGCTCAAAACTAGATGATTTAAAAAGAGGCTTTCCATCATCTACAATATAATAAATCTGCCCATCATTGTTATCAAAAAATTTCGTGAAGTTTTTTAGTGAAAATTCTAATTCCAATAAAGCGATTTTTTCATTGTTTATATTTGAGATAATATCTACACTATAAAATGGTTCTTTATCTATTTTTTGAAAAATCTTTTCACTATTGCTTGAAGCGATAATGGAATCATTTTTGTCAACTACATAAAAATCACCAAGGAGTTCTAACTCTACCTTCTTTTGCTCCAATAGATTTGAGATTCTACGATCAACATCTAGTGAATAGATGTCATTCATAACATCAAGGGCACCTATAAACTGCATATCTCTTTTTATATTTTCTAAATACTGCTGGATCTGCTCTACATTGAGTGAAAGTTGCGTTTGCATCTCATGCAGAGTGTTGTCGTAATACCTTTGACGCAAAGTATTTCCAAAATAGCTCATTAAAAAAGCATAAGGTACTATACTTACAAGTAAAATCAATGCGATTATTTTAATTCTAAAACTCATAAAGCACTTTCACCGTTGCGTCTATTTCACTTTTTGGCACATATCCAAGTGCCCCTTCAACATTTTTGACAAAAAGCTGTATGGATTTACTTGATGCCTGCACTATAGGTGGACGAACCCCTTGAAAATGCATCTTTGTCCAGTACTTAGTGAGTCTATGTCTAGGCATTTTTAAAAACATCTTCTCAAAAACATCTCTTTGCTTTGATGTTGCAGAAGCATTTACGGGCACCACTTTCACACCTTTAACAAACTGTCTTTTCATCAAAAATATATCTTTTGTTTGTTTGGCATTTAAACTATCAAGTTGAAAGTTTTTATCTGCAACTATTGCAAATTCAGCACCAAAAAGTGTTATAGATGAAAATATAATTGTAAGTATAATTTTATTTTTCATCAAAACAACACCGATAACGAGAGTAGTGCTTTGTTAGCATTTTTATCATCATGAAACTGATACTCCCCCTTGATTGAAAAAGCATAAACTGGGCGGTAGCTATAACCAAGTAGTGCAATATGTTCATCTGCTAACTCACCTAGCTGTGTATCTTTAAAGTATTCATATCTCCCAACTAGTACGTGTTGTTCTGTGAAGTTATACATCCCTTGAAGGTACCCGCCTAGTTGATACTCCGTTCTATCCGTTTGTGTGTTGTCAATATTTGTATAACCCCACTCTGTTTGTATTAAAAAAGGATACCAATCATATTTTGCATTTACCTGCAATAAGCCAACATTTTTTCTAATCTCTTTTGTTTCAAAATAAGCAAGACTTCCACCAAAACTAAATGCATCATCTGCAAAATACTCAATGGAACTTCCAACAAAAAGATTGTTTTTTATATTTATATAGTCTTCATCTATATCATCTGTTGCCTGAATAAATAGATTGTATTTTAGATCACTCTCTTCACTTGTGTATCCATACGATTCAACCCCCGTAACAAACTTTGGGAACATTCTATAACTAAAGAGCGGATTGGAAGATGTATCTCTAAGTACATTGATTGGTACAAGGTTCCAGTATCCTATGGGGGTGATAAACTTACCAGCTCTAAAATTAACACTGTTTGAGTAGTCATAGTTCATATATGCTCTTTCATAATGAAAAGTTGTATTTTTTTGAGAGGTATCGGATAAAAAGTCCTTCTCATAAAAAGGTGCTGCTTCAAACTCTACAAAATATGAGAAAGCTTTAGGTAGTTTTCCATACATCAAGAAAGCAACATCATCCAATCTTGCTTTATCAACATTCTCACCATTTGCGTAGTCTATGGAAAAATATCCACCTATATTTATATACTCATGAACTACATACCCTTGTCCAAGCTCATATTTTTGTGCATTTAGGGACACTAAAAATATCAATAACCATATATACAAAAACCTCAATTTTCAACCCTTTTAAATACCAATATCTATAATTTTACAAAAATTTTCATATTATATACTAAATTTTACAAACTAATTAAAATGCTATCCCTTTTGCCGCCTAAAAATAAACTTACTCCCCTCCCCTAGACTGAAGCTCTCTCATCTTAACACAAAATACCCTTCTTTTAAAGTTGCAGTTATTTGTGCTTCTGGCATAGAATACTTTATAGGATATGTACAAAGGGGAACTCACGAAGAGCTAGAAGATGAAGAGGGTTACTATATGGAGTTTATTAAAAATCAGTTGATTTAAAATCTTTCCACCGCAATTCAAAACAACTTCCAACATCCAACTCGCTTTTCACCTCTATAGCTATACTAAACTCATCGCATATCTGCTTCACTATACTCAGTCCCACCCCAAAGCCACCGGCAACACTAGAGCCTCTTTCATAAAGTTCAAATATATCCTCTAGCTTTTCCTTTGGGATGCCAACTCCCTCATCTTGGATACTAAAGAATCCCTCTTTTAAAATAAGTGTTATCCTTGTATCTGGCATGGAATATTTAATAGCATTTGAGATTAAATTTGAAAAAAGCAAGCTAGCTTTATCTTCTAAAATTATCAAATTTGCATCTTTTATATCCGTATTTATATGTATGTTTTTTGCATTTAAAAGCTCTTCATAATACTCTATAGTCTGTACCAATATGGGTTGTATATCTATCTGTTTTGCTTTTAGAGTTTGAGTGTTAAAGTTTAGATAGGTTAGTGACTGATAGATGGTGTAGAGTTGTTTTGTACTTATAGATATATTTGTCAGTATTTTTTCATCATATACCCCTTTTTGTAAAGCTCTTTGTGAACTCATTTTAAGTGCTGTTATAGGGGTGTTTAACTCATGTGAAATATCTTGAACAAAGTTCTCAATCTGTATAACTTTTTGACGAATTGGTCTCATAAAAAGCTTTGAGAGTGCATACGATATAACAACTATCAGAAAAAAAACCACTAGCATAATCACTAAAACATTATTTTTTAGTTTCTTAAGACTTTTATGATACTCATCGGTTTTGACCACTACATATTCTATTTCTAAATGTTGTCTTGGGGAAGATGAGATTAACACCTTGTGAGAGTTTTCCTCAAAATACTTTTCTTTATAAACTTGAGTATCCTTAGTTGGTATAAGCATATATTCGTAATTTTTTGGTGCTTCAGGGAGTGCTAATGCCTCTTGATGCATATGAGCATTTATGATTAAAGATGAAATCTTATCTGCTAAATGTTCCATTTTGTAATAAGTATTGCTCTCTAAAGAGTTTTTTTGCGCACTATAATACCAGTACCCAGAGAGCAAAATAAAAAACAAAGATGAGCCTAAATAAAGAGCTAAAAAAGAGTAAAATGATTTTTTTTCTAAATCATTCAAACCTATACCCCTCCCCTCTGATATTTATAATATGCTCTTTTCCAACATGCTTCCTAAGCTCTTTTATAAGAGTTCTCACCGCATCCCCAGATGGCATCTCATCATACTCCCATAAATTTTGCAACATCTCATCCACACTTATAACTCTATGACGATTTTTATAGAGATAATGAAGCACCAAGCTTTCTTTGTTGCTTAATTTTTGAATCTTAGTAGCTGTTTTTAAAATATTGTTTTGAGTATCAAACTCTATAGTTTTAGTGAGTTGCACTAAAGAACTAAGCCCAAAATGCCTTTTGATATTTTCTATGCGTTGAGCCAACTCTTCTAAATCAAAAGGTTTTTTTATAAAATCGTTTGCACCTGATTCAAAGGCAACTTTTAGGTGCTGTGTATCATGAAAAGCGGTTATAAATATAGTTGGCGTTTCATCTCTAAAACTCCTGAGCTCCTTTAGGAGTGATATACCGTCACCATCAGGAACATTGATATCAAAGATATATAAATCAAAGGAGTTCTCTTCACTAAGTGTCAAAGCTTTCTTCATACTATAAGTATGGATTACACTATATTGCTCCTGCAAAAAATCGACCAATATATCTGCTAGAACCGTATCATCTTCAAGGAGTAAAATTTTCATAAAAAATTATATCTAAGAATTCATTAAAGGTATAGTTTGTTTAGAGATAACTCTCGATGTAAAGTGTCGCAAAAGGTACTCAATCATAAATGCCACAGCAAATGTACCTATAAGATAGTAAGCAATCTCTGGCATCTTTTCATAAGTTGAGTAGAGTGTTAATCCTGCCACCCCAAACATAGCAAATATAGCTATAACAATGAGTACTCTATTGGCTCCTGTTTCTTTAACAAGCTTTAAATGACCAAGATGTGTAACCCCCTGAACAATAAGCATAACTATAGCCGCGACAGTAGTGATTTGGGCAAGATTAAAAAAAAGTATCATCGGGATGATAAGTATTGCACTAATAATTAGTCCCTCAAAAGAGTTGTAAACACTATGCTCATATACTTTAGGTAAATCTCCATCTTTTGCCATGGTATAGCCAATATCTGCAACAGCATAGAGTGTTGCATTGATTGCTGAAGCCGTTGCTAACAGTGCAGTTATTGCCATTATCTTAAATCCCAACTCTCCAAAAAGTGGTTTTGCAGCTTCAGCTAAAGCATAATCTTTACTTTTGATTATTGTTTCTAAAGGTAGATTACCTAAAACTGCAACACTTGTTAAAATATATAAAACTGCAACAAAAAACAATGCTATAAACATAGCCTTCATCATAGTTGTTTCTGGATTTTTCATATCTTCAACCGTATTAGTAATAACACTAAACCCCTGATAGGCAAAAAATGTTATACCAATGGCAAAAACCATGCCACTCACGGGTGGCATGCTGCTTAGATTTAAAAGCTCAGGTTTTATTGTAAAAAAAGCAGCTATTGCAAAAAATATTAAAACTGATAATTTTATAATCACTATAAAATTCTCTGATTTAGCTACAACAGAAGCACCAATGAGATTAATTAATGTAAAAAAAAGCACAATTCCAACTGCAAAAAGATTTATCCAAAATATATCGCCATCTTGCATAAAAGTTGCACTATAAGTTCCAAAAGATTTTGCTACGGCTGCTACAGCTATGAGCTGTGAGAGATAAAACACAACACCCATAGAGCCAGAAAAAATATTTTCTCCAAAACCTTGAACCAAATACTCTACTATTCCACCGCGAGATTGGTAGCGTACTGCAAGTTTTGCCAATGAATAACCACTTAAAAGTGCAATGAGCCCTCCAAAAACGAATGAGAGCCAAACAATATTTCCAGCCATAGCACCAGCTTGACCAATAACAATAAATATTCCAGCACCAACCATAGAGCCAATCCCCAAAAAAACTGCACTCCAAAGTCCAAACGCTTTTTTATTTTCCAATAAATTATCCTTATTTCAACTTTTTTCTATAAAAATTTATCACTATTTTTTTCACAATATCATTAAATAAAAACCATACAAATGCGTAAAGCCATATCAAACCAGCCCACTCCCAACCGATGGGAGTCATCAACCCAAATCCATAAACACCCACAAGAGTTCCAGCTATAGCACTTAGTAATGATGCTGTCCATAATGGGGCTGATGGAAATGGTTGTTTAAAAAACCAATCATCTGTTCTTGTGTTAAAGATAGTCCCATGACCTGCTACAACTAACTTTACAAAAAAGAGACTCTGAACAACATCTAATGGCAATTTAAGATAATGCATCACAATAAAAAATACACCAAAAGAGGAAAGCACACCTGCAATACCAAGCCAACTAGAGAGAACTAAAATCTCTTTCATATCCCATCTTACTGGTTCATCTTGTACCTTAGTGTTGTCATATGCTATTGCTAGAATTGGCAAATCGTTTAAAAGAGCTAAAACTATAATCATTATAGCCGTTACAGGATAAAAATTAAACACTACAATTGCTAAACTCATAAAAATAACAATACGAATCGTCTCAGCTATACGGTAAATAGTGTAACTTTTCATCCTCTCAAATGTGATACGAGCTTGCTCAATAGCATCTACGATAACACTTAAGCCTGGAGCCATAAGCACTATATCTGCTGCTGCACGAGCAGCATCTGTTGCACCACTAACAGCGATTCCACAATCAGCCTTTTTAAGTGCTGGTGCATCATTTACTCCATCTCCTGTCATACCTATGATATGCCCTGCTTTTTGCAACTCATCTACTATATAATATTTATCTTCTGGAAATACTTGTGCAAAACCATCTGCACTCTCTATCATCTTAATAATTTGAGATTCATGTCTTTTCACGCTCCCTCTCTCTATTGGGTGTAGATGTATCTCATTTTTAACATCATTTATGATAGAGTCTATCAAGCTTTGCACCTCTTGCTCATCTAAGTGAAGATAGAGTGCTTTTAGCATCGCCTTTGATAGTATTTTTGATAGATAAATATACTCACTATTATCTTCACCTTTAATATCTTGGATATTTTCAAATCGTTCTCCGATATCTAAAAGAGAAGCAATATATTTTGCAACAGCGATATTATCACCCGTTACCATTTTTACAGATATTGATTTTTTTCGTGCCTCCTCAATCGCGACTCTTGAATCATCACGAGGTGGGTCAAAAAGTGCTATTAAGCCAACAAATTGAAATGTCGATGCATCTCCATTTTTATGTGCTACTCCAAGTGTTCTAAAACCTTTGTTTGCATAATCTGTTATCTCTTTTTCTATACTTTTAGTTAGCTCTTTAGAGAGACCACAAAGTGCTACAATAACTTGCGGTGCACCTTTTGTAGCACTTAAAAGTTCTTCATCTTTCATATATGTAGCTTCTGTTCTCTTACCTACAGGGTCAAAAGGGATAAAATTATCTAAATAAAGTTCTTTAAGACTTTTTTCTAAATTATGCTGATTTATATATTCAAAAATTGGCTTTTCTATAGGGTCAAGATTTCCAGCCTTACTCGCTAGTGCAGCATAATAAAAAAGTTCTTCCTCTTTATATCCACCCATCACAAAAGGTTTAGATAAGCTCATCTCATTTTTTGTAAGTGTTCCTGTTTTATCTGAACAAAGTATATCCATACCAGCAAGCTCTTCTATGGCAGAGAGTCTGCTTACTATAGCCTCTTTAGAAGCAAGAACGCGTGCCCCTACTGCCATAGTAACTGTCAAAACTGCGGGCATCGCAACAGGGATAGCAGAGATAGTAAGAACCAAAGAAAAAATAACTAACTCACTCATTGACTCATTCCGTTGATACCCAACAAAAAGGATGATAGCAATCATAAAAAGGGTTAAAGCAATTAAAAAATTACCTACTTGCATCACCATCTTTTGAAAATGGCTCTTTTGTTCATGCTCTGCTTTTGCAACAAGCCCAACAGTCTTGCCAAAAAATGTATTGGTTCCAGTTCCTGTGACAACACCAAGCATTTCACCCTGTTTGATAATTGCATTTGAGTACAGCTCATCGCCACTTTTTTTGGTTACAAGCATAGACTCACCCGTAAGTGCAGATTGATCTACCATCAAAAATTGCTTAGTATCTTGTAACTTTACATCTGCGGGAACTACATCCCCAATCTTTACTTTAATCAAATCACCTACTACCAGTTCTCTAGCTAAAATCTGTATAAATTCACCATCTCGTTTAACAATAGCAAAACGAGCCAATTTTTCTTTCAAAACAGCAATCGCACTAAGTGCTTTAGACTCTTGATAAAAATCTACAAAGGCATTTACAAAAAGTAAAATTAAAATAATAATTAAATCTTCGTAATGTTCAACATATGCAGAGAGTATAGCGGCTACTTCAATCATCCATGGTATTGGACCCCAAAATCTCCTAAAAAGTCGTAAAAGCCAACTATCTTCTTTTGCCTTAATCTCGTTAAAGCCATCTTTTTTTAGTTGTATTTGTGCCTCTTGTGTTGTTAATCCACTACTGTTTTTTATATTTTGCATCATAAACACCTATTTAATCTATCGTTATTTATGGTCTCTTACTTATAAGTTTAGCTAAATGTTTTGGATAATACTCTTCACTCACATCAAACTCCTCACAAACCCCTCACATAGTTCAAGTAAAATCACTGAAACAAAACACAAGGACACAAAATGAAATCATTGGTAAAAATATTACTAATCGCTATACTAGGGGCGAGTTTATTGCAGGCGGCTGCTTTTGAAAAAGAGGCAAAAACAAGAGCTACAAAGGTTGTTCTTAGTTCTGAGAAACCCTTAAGCACTGGTCACAACACTCTCAACATAACAGTAGCGGGTGATAAGTTTAAAGGTGCAGATGTAAGCATAAAAATATTTATGCCAGCGATGCCTGGGATGCCATACATGGAAACAATTGCGGATGCTAAAAGTCTTGGTAATGGAAAATATGAGGCTAAAGTAAACCTTGCAATGGGTGGAACATGGCAGGTGCATATCTTTATAGTTCCAAAAAATGGTAAAAAAATCAGAGCTAAAACCTCTATAAATATATAAAGGATTTATGATGCCCCGCTTATTTGCCAAAAGAATATTAAAACTACAGATTCTCCTGTTTTTACCTCTGGCACTCAGTGGGGCATCATTAGATTCTCTTATACAAAATGCAAAAGAGTCACATACATCTCTGCAAGTTATAAAACAAAAACTCAGTGCAATTTCTGATGAATATGAACTTAGTAAAAACTTCTCAAACCCTGAACTATCAATTAGTATTAGCGATATACAACTTGGTGACCCAATAGATCGCTCACTTGAACCTATGCAATTTAGCTCCGTAAATTTTAAGCAAAAAATCCCTTACTTTGGAAAAAGAGATGCCTTGTCAAAAAAAGTAGATGCAAAAAAAGAGAGTATAGTGTTTAATTTAGAAGATGCAAAGATAAAGCTAAGTAAAGCTATTACAATCAAAGCTTATGAAATTTGGCAGATTGAAGAACAGCTACGCATCACAGATGAGTACATAGAACTCACCAAGCAAAACATAGAGCTATTTACCGCCTACAACAACTCGGATGCAAACTCACACATGAGCATTATGGGTGCAGAACTTTCCCTCTCTCAACTTCAAATAAAAAAAAGTGATCTGAAAGGCTTAAAAAATGGTTTATATAAACAGATAAGCTACCTGAGTGCTATGGATGCTACAAGCATTGAGCTAGATTCTCAAATGGCTAAACCTAAAGATATAAAAACATATATCAACTCTTATGAGCAAAACAGCTTATACAAGTTAAAACTAGCAAAAGTAAAAGAGGCTCATGCGGAGGTTACAATACAAAAACTGCAAAGCTACTCTGACCCAGTTGTGCAAGTTGGTTATTATTATCGTGAGAGCTTTGAGGACTATCTAAATATAGGTGTTGGATTTTCACTCCCTATTTATGGTTCTGAGAACTCTAAGCAAGAGATTTCACGAAAGATGGAACTTTCTCAAAAGAGTCAAGCGAATGATTATAAGAATCTATTGACTTCACAAATTTATACTTTATATGCAAAGCTTCAAAATTCATATGAGGTTTATAACATCATACATCAAGAGAGCCTGCCACAGATTCAGCATATGTTTGATTTAAGTAGCAGTGCTATAAAAAACGGTGCTGAACTTTTTTTATATATAGATATGCTTGAGAGAAAACTCTCTCTTGATGAACAAAGTATAAAAGCACAAGCCTCATACCACAAAACACTTGCGTCATTAGATGCACTCATAGGAGATATATAATGAAATTTACAATAAATACAGTAGACTTCGGAAGTGAGGCTTTAGCCTCGCCTGATTGCGGGACTAAAGTCCCACTTCCAATAGGTTATGCAAGAAGTCTAGTAATGTTTTTACTACTTTTTACAAGTTTCTTGGATGCTAAAGAGGCAACAGTTGAGCAACTCTTTAATGTTGTGACCATACAAGTAAAAGAGGTTTCGTATGCAAAAACTATGAAAAGCTATGGCTTCATCAAGGTAGATGATTCAAGAGTTTACGATGTAACTCCCAGATTTGGGGGTTATGTAGATGTTCTTTACGGGGATAAGATGTATCAAAGGATAAAAAAAGGGGCGATTCTTGCAAAAGTATATTCTCCAGAGGTACTTAAAGCAAAAGATGACTACCTTAACACTATGCGTTTTACCAAGAAAAATCCAAACAAAGAGATGCTTCAAAGTTCAAAAACAAAACTAGAACTCTTAAATATTTCACAATCAGAGATAGACACACTCACTCAAACAGGTAAAAGTTCTTACTACACAAGTATCGTCTCTCCAGCAGATGGCTATATATTTGAAAAGCATCTTAACAACAACTCAGCATTTAACAAAAAAAACAAGCTTTTTAAAATTGTAAATTTGGATAAGGTTTGGGTGGAGGTTAAAATTCACCAAGACCAATTATCTTTACTTAAAGATGTAAAAGAGTTCTCTCTCACAACCTCATCATACACACAAAGCTTTGGGGCAAAGAGGATGCAACTGTATCCAGAACTTGATGAGAAACAAGAGAGCTTCACCCTAAGACTAGAACTTGAAAATAAAAAACATCTTCTCAAACCAGGGATGTACACAAAGGTTGTGATGCGCTCAAATAAACAAAGGTACTTAACTCTTCCAAATACCGCAGTTATCAGAAAAAATGGAACATTTTATGTCTTTATAGTTGGGGAGTATGAGGGTGAGTATGAGCCCCTAGAGGTTGAAGTTGAAGTTCTTAACCCTGATACATATAACATCTTAAGTGGTTTAGAGGTTGGTGATGAAGTGGTTAACAATGCCCTCTTTATGATGGATAGCGATGCACAGATCAATGGTCTGTATTAAAGGGTAAGTAATATGTAACTTTATATCTATAAATATAAAATAATTCAACTAAACTCCATCTTTTTATTTCTATTTAGATATATTTAGATATATTTAAGTGTATTTAAAGCTATTAAGATACACTTTCAAAAAATATTCAAAGGGGCAAGAATGGCAATAGTTATAAACATTAAAAATGAAACTGGCGGTTTTGAATTTCTTGGCTCAAGAGGTGCTGGAGAAATAATTAGAAAAAAAATGAAAAAAGAGTTAGATAAAAAAAACGACATTACTCTGGATTTTAATGGCATCGAACAAGTAACTCAATCTTTTATTGATGAATTTTTTGGAATATTTATAAGGGCTTTTGGTATAGAATATATAAGAGGAAAAGTCAGACTCGTGAATGAAACTCAAGGCATTAAAGATACTATAAATTTTGTTATTAAATACTCTAAAGAAAGGACTGCTTAAAAGTAGTCCTCATCTTCATCATCAATAATTTCACTCCATAAGTAGTTTCTTTTAAAATAATCCATATCATAGTCTATATTAGCTTCAAAAAATTCAAAAGAAACAACAACCCCTTTCCATGGATGAGATAATATTTTTGTTTCAAAATTTCCATTTTCATATCTAATCAAGGTGTCATTTGAAATAATTACAAATTTTCCACCTGTCATCTTTAGTATTTCAAACATAGCATATAAACCAAATCCCGCATTTTTTTCTTGTTGGTACATTTTTTGAACCGTTGATGTAACACCTTTTTCTAGTGCTTTTTTAATTGCTTCTTCTTCATTATTTATATCGCTAAAATTCAATTTCATATTTTTCAAAAAAGCAACACCTCTATCAACTACAACAAATTGAACTTTTTTGTTTCTTGGATAATATTGAGTCATAACATATCCACCAACCTCTGAATGTGAATGATCTGCAACATTATTCATTAATTCCAAAAATAAATATTGTAAATAATCCCGTAGATCCCTAAGATCAACTTCTTTTAAATCAGTAAAGTTTTTTAGCATTATTGATGTTAAATGACTTGATATTTTTTCCAAACCGTTCCTATCATATATTCGCTCTACTGGACTATATGTTTTACCTTTTTGAAATGTGTATTCAATCATATTTTTAAAATAATCATTTTCTATAAAAATCTTTATCTGTTCTTCATTTTGGTATGCTCTTGTCATTGCAATAAAAATAGGTTCTACCCACGACATCCCATTGAATTGGTCATTCTTTGACTTAAAAAGATATAAATAGTCTTCAATATTTGATATAGTAATATTTCCCATTCCTGCAATCCTTTTCATTTAAAATAATTATACTTTAAATTTCTTCACCCTCTATTATCAATACTTAATCTGCTCACAAAGCTCTCACAAACAATAGCTATTATTTTATTATCTAATCGAAGGGTAAGTAATGATAGAAAAAATAATAAGTTTTAGTGTAAAAAACAAATTTTTAGTCCTTATGGCATCACTCTTTTTAGTTTTTGGCTCTTATTGGTCTATGAAAAACACACCTCTCGATGCTATCCCTGACCTTTCTCCTCCTCAGGTTATAGTGCAGCTTAACTGGGCTGGACAATCTCCTGAAATCATTGAAGATCAAGGAACATACCCTCTTGTTTCTCAGTTTTTAGCTATAGCAAACATAGAAACTGTTCGTGGATTTTCAACTTATGAAAATGCTCTTATATACATCATCTTCAAAGAGGGAACAGACCTTTACTGGGCTAGAAGTCGTGTTTTAGAGCAACTCGCTTCCATGGGGTCTGGGCTTCCTAAAGATATGGAAGTAAACTTAGGTCCTGATGCTAGTGGTGTTGGTTGGGTGTATGAGTATGCACTCACTTCACAAACAAAAAATCTCAGTGAGCTGAGAACTCTGCAAGATTACTACTATAAATATGCCTTACTTGGTGTTGATGGGGTAAGTGAAGTCGCATCCATCGGTGGATTTATCCCTACATATCAAGTAACTCTAAAAAATGATACTTTGGTTCGCTACAACCTGAGCGTACAGGATGTTGCAAAGGTTTTAAAAGCAAACAATAATGACACAGGTGGACGAATCGTAATTCAAAACGGTTATGAGTGGATGGTTCAAGCACAAGGCTACATTAAAAACCTAGATGAGATCCGCTCTTTAGTTGTAACAACAAGGGCTAACATACCCATAACGCTAGGCGATATAGGAAGGGTGGAGTTAGTTCCTGCTGCGAGGCGTGGCATGGCAGACCTCAACGGTGAGGGTGAAGTTGTTGGCGGGATTGTTATGGTTCGTTATGGCGAGGATGTGTATGCAACCATCAAACGGATAGAGAAAAAAATGTCTGAGCTTAGTGTTGATGGTGTTGATGTTGTTGTGACTTATAACCGTTCTGAGCTAATCGAAAAAGCTGTAAATACCCTTAAAACAACACTTATAGAAGAGAGTGTCATAGTTATCATTATCATTGCACTGTTTTTGATGCATCTTCGCTCATCCATTATAGTGCTTATTATTTTACCTCTCACCATTGGTGCCACATTTTTACTCATGAAACTCTTTGGGATTGATTCTAACATCATGAGTCTTGGGGGTATTGCCATCGCCATAGGTGCTATGGTGGATGCTACCATAGTGATGATAGAAAATGCCCATAAAACTATCGTAAAAAGGGAAGAAAAAAAGGGCGAAGCACTCACAAAAGCTGAAAGATTTGAGGCGATTACAAGCTCTTCAAAAGTTGTGGGGCGACCTATCTTTTTTGCACTCTCTTTAGTTGTTGTATCTTTTTTACCTATCTTTGCACTTTCAGGTCAAGAGGGGCTTCTTTTTTCACCTCTAGCATTTACAAAAACATTTGCGATGATGGCAGGAGCTATACTTTCCATCACTCTAGTTCCTGTTTTAATGCTCTACTTTGTCAAGGGGAAAATTTTAAGTGAGACAAAAAATCCGCTCAACCGCTTCTTTATTTGGCTGTATCATCCCGTCATTGTTTATGGATTAAAACTAAAATATCTAGTTATTGTTTTAGTCCTTGCCTCTCTTTGGTTTATGTATCCAGTCTATAAAGGGCTAAAATGGGAGTTTATGCCTCCACTCAATGAGCAAAGTGTTATGTATATGCCAGTTACTCCTTATGGGATAAGCGTTGATCAAAGCAAGATGATAACGCAAAAAACAGATGCAATCATAAAAAGCTTCCCTGAGGTTGCGATGGTTTTTGGAAAAGGGGGAAGAGCAAATTCTGCGACTGATCCTGCTCCACTAGGGATGATAGAGACCATCATAACCTTTAAACCTCAAGAGGAGTGGCGTGAGGGGATGACTCACGAGAAGCTTATGAATGAGCTTGAAGATGCTCTTCAAATCCCTGGACTTGTAAACTCATGGACCTATCCAATTAGAGGTCGTATAGATATGCTCCTGAGTGGCATCCGAACCCCACTTGGCATAAAACTTTACGGAACAGATGCTGAGGGGCTTCAAGAGTATGGAAAAAAAATAGAAGATATTTTAAGACCATTCGAGAAAACTATGTCTGTTTTTGCAGATCAAGCAAGTGCTGGGTACTATCTTGATATAAAACTCAATGAAGAATCACTTGCGAGATATAACATCACCAAAGATTACATCTTGTCGTATGTCTCAACTGCGATTGGCGGGATGAAAGTATCTACTATGTATAAAGGCTTAGAGCGTTACCCTATCGCTTTGCGTTTTGAAGAGGAAGAGAGAAGAGGTTTAGAGTCTATAAAAGAGATTATGATAAAAACCTCTCTTGGTTTTGTTCCACTGAGAACTTTTGCAGATGTAGCTTATAGAGAGAGTGCTTCAGTTATAAAAAGTGAGATGGCATCCCCTGTTACCTTTATATATATAACACCACAAACAGGAGTGAGTGCAACTGAGTATAAAGAGGAAGCTAAAAAACTTCTAGCAAATCTAAACTTACCAGCTGGTTTTTACATAGAGTGGGCTGGACAAAGTGAGTATCTTGATTCTGCAATGGCTAAGATAGTTTGGATTGTTCCAAGTGTGTTAGTTGTTATACTTATACTTATCTACTTTGCACTCAAAGAGATGGTTCCAACACTTATAGTGTTTTTCACTCTCCCTTTTGCACTGCTAGGTGGACTTTTATATATAGACTTTTTAAACTTTAACATGAGCATAGCTGTTATTGTAGGCTTTTTAGCCCTCCTTGGAGTAGCTGCTGAAACCGCTATTGTGATGATTGTGTATCTACAAGAAGCAGTAGATGAAGCGAAAGAGAAGTATAAAGAAAAATTTAATATAAATAAACTTAACGACGCTATCTACGAGGGAGCAGTTGCAAGAGTGAGACCAAAGCTGATGACTGTATTTGCCATACTTGCAGGGCTCTTACCCATCATGTTTACCCACGGGGTTGGAAGTGAAGTTATGCAACGCATAGCTGCACCAATGCTAGGAGGAGTTGTGAGTTCGGCTGTTTTAAGCCTTGTTATTATTCCTATACTTTTTGAGATATATGCGAAAGCTCAACTAAAGAGGTAAATAACTGTCCTACATCCCAACAGGGATGTTTTTTTGATAAAAAGTGCTTTTTTGACATTAAAATAACCTTTATATCAGTTAAAATTTGATTCTCCGTATTCTTGGATGACAGCATCCCCGCGGATAATTTCAATAGACCCTACATCATGAACAGAAGAGATCTCTTCTAAAAAATAAGCGCGTTTCTCCATAATTCCCGCTTTCATATGCGAAGTGAGTCCAGCTTGAATTATCTCTGCTATTGAAATCACCTTATTTTCAACAACAAACTGAAAAAAACTTCTATAGCTCAGTGTGATTATTGCGATAATGACCAGCATTGAGAGGAGAAAAACTTGAATGAGTCTAGTTAAAGTTATATTTTTTATACTCTTTTTTTTCATTAATATCCAATAAATTTATTCTTATGTAGTATAAAAATATTTACTAAAAAGGAAGCTGAAATTTATCAATTATAAAATTTACAAACTACCTTTTTCTTGCAAAGTATCATGATAAAAATTTACAATTTCCATTAGATGAGATGTAAGAAGAGTATCTACTTTTTTAAAATCATCTATATTTCGCTCAAATTTTTCATGATTAAAATAATCAAACAGATAGCTCAAGATATACTTTAGGTAGATGTCCAATACTCGGCTTAACTCATACTTTTGCATATACTCGGATGTGCAAAGTGTTGCACTTAACTCTTTTAGTTCATCAAGGGATTTGTGAAGTTTTAATTTTTTTGACTCTTTGTATTGTAAAAGAGTGCTTTGCATAAGTTTTGCATGGTGTAACTTATCTCTGAGCGCGTTTAATTCAACATCCAACAAGCCAACACTAGAGTTCTCTGAACATATCTCAAAGAGATAACTCTTTATATCTTTGCTCCCTTGATTAAGAGCTATATCTTCCGCTTTTTCAGGGGTGGCTTGAATAAATTTGGCACCATCATTTAGATTATAAACTTTTTGTGTGTCATCTTTTAAAAGATTTGTTGCATTGTTGATAGCGTTTATAGAGATTTTAAAATTTGGAGTCGTTAAAACACTCTCACGAAAATTACCCTCGACATGAAAAAGGCTCTCTTTAAAGCTGATGATAGACGCTTCCGAATCATCATTTACTTTCAGCGTTTTAGCATACTCATGTGAAGCAGAGTGTGTTTTTCCACTCTCTTGGTCAATAGCTAAATCTAAACCTAAAAGATAGATACTCTTAGCCTTTAACCTAAGTAAGAGTTGGTATGTTAAAGAGCCTACACATGGTGCTGATGGCTTGAGAGAACCCTCTTTATAGTGTGTGCCACTCTCAAGAAAAAAGAGCTGTTTTTTCTCAAACATTGTGACAACATCTTTTGGTATCCTCGAAGAGTATATCAAGATTGCATCTTTTATAAACTCTAAAGATTTTAGTTTGTCAAAATGAATTTTTGCTGTATCAAAAGCATCAATATGAGTGATAATACTTGGAACTATCCCCTCTTCCTCGAGAATACTTAGAGTTGCAGAGAGGGCAACTATTGTAAATTTATCATAATTCTCTTTTAGCCAAATCATATTTTTTTCCAAAGATGGACCCGCAGCTACTAGTAAAAATGGTTTTGCATCAAACTCTTTGGTATCAAAACACAAACTCTTATTCAAAAATTTATAATCTTCAAAGAGATACTCAAGAGGCATTAAGTATTGAGTTAAAAGTGTATTATAAAAGAAGAGCAAATGAGACTGAGAACTTATAGCTATTTGAAACTGTTTTATTTTCTCGTCTGCATGACTTAAAATATGAAAATATTTTATATAATGGTTGTAGTAGTACTGTGTTTGTAAAAAAAGTGTTGCAGATTTATGAAAAGCCTCATTCTCCTCAAATACCGAAAAAATAAGCGTTGCGCTAGATGCTAAATCTTTATAGTTTGTACAAAACAAAGACAATCTAAAGAGCTCTAAGTCATCTTCAATAATTAAATATACCTTTGCGTTTATCTTTTCGTGAATTAAAGATATATGCAAACCAAGACCTGAGCCAAAAAATATATATTTATATAAAGTTTTAAGAGTTTTTACATCCTCTTCAACCGCATGTATAATAGGGGCAAAGCCACTCATATGATGCTCAAACGGTTCATAATTCTTATATTTTTCTAGTGCATCACTTGCTATCTCATATGTATGAAAACCTTGAAAAAGATTATCATCCAGATTATAATCAACACTTTTAGAAGCTAATTTAGCATGAGATATGCTCTTTTTATCATATAAAAAATTCCCACTAGACTTCTCTAAAACATCAAAGCCATCATTTTCATAAACCAACTCATATCTCTCTTGATAATGCTCTTGCTCTACTGCGTTCTCTAAAGCGACAAGTTTTGAAAATAGCTCTGGATGCTCAGTTTGCAAGTATGCGATATTTTCATTAAAGTTTTTTGTGAGTGTTTTGTTAATATCTGGCATTTATTTCACTTTTGAGTATGGATTTTGCTTTTATCATTCATCTAGTACAAAAAGGTAGCAAAAATAGTGCCATCAATTTTGTAATAAGCTAAAAAGATAATAGAATTTGTCGATATA
>JALSLJ010000094.1 GCA_026988315.1 Sulfurimonas sp.
GATGAAAGATTATATATAAAAAGGATTTGTTATGGGTATTAGTTCACTTGGTGTCGGTTCCGGTATTTTAACTCAAGATGTATTAGACCAATTGCGTGAAGCAGATGAAGCGAAGTTTGTTACTCCCTCAGAACTAGCGATTGCTAACGAAGAGGATAAAAAAACAGCACTTGCACAGCTAGATGCAACAATGACAAACTTAACAGACAGCATCAGTGAACTTGCTAGTCCTCTGCTGTATGATGAGAGAACTACTGATGTTACTGGAACATCTGTTGAAGTAAGTGCCCTCGCGAACACAGATACTCAAGATTTTACTCTCGATGTAGTAAATCTTGCAACAAAGCAGATAGAACAGTCAGGTGCATTTACTTCAAGTACGGAGCTTATTGCTAGTGGTGCTGGAAGCATGAACTTAAATATTGATGGGCTAGATTTTAGTATTGATTATGATGCGACAACAACATTGACAGATTTAAAAAATAGTATTAACGATATAGCTGGAGACAAGGTGGATGCCACTATTGTTCAAATAAGCAGTGGCGAATTTCGTCTGTTTTTAAGTTCAGTTGATACTGGAACAACACAAAACATCACCATGACTGATACAACAGGAAATTTACTAGATACTCGTCTAACAACTGATTTTGATGCTCCTGCTATTCAAAGTGGAGTAGATGCAAACTTCACCTTTAATGGTCAAGCAATCACTCGTACAAGCAATCTTGTTGATGATCTGATTGTGGGATTGGAGATCACTTTAAAAGAGGTTGGAAGTTCTGATGTTAGTGTATCTCAAAATAGAGAAAATATTTTAAGCAGATTAGATAGTTTTGTTGAAAAATATAATGCGGCAATGACAGAACTTGATAAAATGACAAAACCGAGTGTTGATAGCGCTGATAGAGGAATATTCTCTAGTGACAGTAGTATCAAAAGTATGAAAACTATGATTAGAGATAGTATTGACAGTATCGGAGGTGGTGTAGGTACTCTATTTGATTATGGTTTTGATATTGATAAGGATGGTGTGCTTTCTATAGATAAAGATATTTTCAATACTAAGCTTGATGAAAATCCAACAAATGTAGAGGCTTTTTTCTCAGGGGGGACATTTACAAATGCTGATGGAACAACAACCCAAGTAGATGGTGCATTTAATGAATACTCTGTAAGTATTGAATCTTATACTAAATACAATGGAACACTCGACCAACTTAAAACATATTTTACAGAAAACATTAGTTCACTTGAAGACAGAAAAGAGCTTGCTATAGAAAGATTAGATGACAAATACGAAATTTTAGCAAAACAATATGCAGCATATGACCTAGTGATAAACAAATATAATCAAGCATCATCAATGTTTACAGAAATGGCAAATGCATCTGCAGATAACAACTAAAAAACTAAAGAAAATCTGTAATGAGCCGATATACTTATCATGAATAATTCAAACAATGATGATACAAAAGGACTTAAAATGTACGGTAATTTAGCTCATAATATTTATGCTCAAAACAACATAGGAGTTGAGTCTCCTGCCAAACTTATAGAGATGCTTTATGAGGGTGTTTTACGCTTTAACGCTCAAGCAAAAAAAGCGATTAAAGATGGTGATGTTGAAAAAAGAGTGTACTGGATAAACCGCTCAACTGCCATTGTTACAGAACTCATAACTATTTTAGATATATCTCAAGGTCAAATTTCTGAATATTTAGACGGTCTTTACAACTATCAAATCCAGCTTTTAACTTCTGCTGGTGTTGAGAATAATCCTGCAAAACTGGATGAAGTTACCAATGTTTTTAAAGGTCTTTTAGAGGCATGGAGAGAAACAGCACATGTGGCTTACTAAGCTAAAGATTGCCATCATTGAAAAAAACACAGATGCTTTATCTGAACTAGTAAGTGATATACCTAAACTTACAGATAAAAAAGATATAGAAGAAGCTCTTTATCTATCAAGAGAGGCTTTAGAGCTACTCTACACTCTCAAAGATGAAACAGCTTTAAACATGTCAAAAATTAAAAAAAACCTCTCTTTTTTACGCTCAACAGAAGTGCAAACATCAACCAAACTCGATATTAAACTCTAATTACTTTTTTTTTATTCCAAAATTTAAACTTCTTATGGTGTATTCACTCACCACAGCACCCTTTCTCATGGATAAAATATGCCCTATTGCATCAGCAATATCACTACTCAAAAGTTTTTCATCATCTTTTTGACTTGTTGTAAATCTCAGTTCATCATAAAAAGAACTCTCTGTCATATCTGGATTGATATTTGTAATACTTAGTCCACTCTTTCTAGTCTCTTCAAAAAGCGAATCGCCAAAAGCTTTTAAACCTGCTTTTGTAGCACTATAAACTCCAGCAAACTTAGCGGCTCTTAGTGCTTCTATGGAATTTATATTGATGAGATAGCCATCACTAGCTTTAAGAGTTCTAAGCAAAGCGTTACTTAAAAGCATAGGTGCGGTTAAATTTACAAAAATCATATCTGTTATAGTCTTTGCACTCAACTCTTCATGTGGTTCAAACCGTCCAAAACCAGCACAATTTACTAAGATATGAATTTTCTTTTTTCTAAGTATTTCACATAGATGTATAGTAGCATTTTCATCACATAAATCTATCTGTAGTGGAGTAAATTTTTCACTCTTAAAACAGTTTTTTGATATGGTTCTACTTACACCAATCACCTCATAACCTAAACTAAGAAGCCTCTTAGTTATCCCTTTCCCTATCCCGCTACTAGCACCAGTTACAACTGCTATTTTCATCTGTTAATTATCCTATTGATGGCATCTAAATTTTTAAATATAAGTTGTTTCGTTTTTTCTTTAGTAACCTCACTTGGCTCAAAATGATCAGAAACCACTTTAAGAATATGTATTTTTTTTAACGCTCCATGATGAAAAAAAGCCTTATAAAAACCGTATGATTCCATATCTACTATCTCATGCTTGTCACTGCTTGCCTCTTCATCAAGACATCTTAGATTGTTTTTTATTTTTTCATCTACCTCTACATACTCTTCGCCATAGGAGATTGAGCCTATCTCTATAAGTTCACCCACCCTATACTCCACACAAGCCCCACAGATACCAATATTTAAAAAACTATCAGTAGCAACAATATCAAATCTATCTAAAATATATTTTGTAGCCTTATATGAATTATCTACACCTAAGCCACTAATAATTAGGCAAATCTCTTCATTTACAAAAAAAGTTACATCATCTAGTTTTATTTTTCTTAATTTATACATATCTACAAAAGCTTGGGCCTCTGGCTTTAATGCAGTCACTATATACAACATTCAACACACCTCTTTTTGTAATAAAAATGTTACATTTATCTATCTTTATCTATCCTTATGCTACTCTTTTAAAACTATTAAAAATTATACACAAAAAAGGAGCTTTTATATGCCCATTTTAAACCCAAACTACTCTAATTTAAATCATGATGAGATGGCATCAGCAATTGGTTTAAAAGTGAAACATATACCAATGTTGATAGGAAGCTTTTTAGAAGAATCAGAATTAATTATGAATAATTTAGAAGAAGCGATACAAAAAAAAGATTTTTCTCAAATAAAATCACATGCACACTCCATCAAGGGGAGCGCTGGAAATTTAAAATTTGATGCTATTTATGAGATGGCAAAAGAGATTGAGCTATCAGCAGCTACAGAAGATAACAGTTTTGATTATAAAACTTATTTTGAGGCAATAAAAACAGCTATTACAACAATTCCAAGCTAAAAACTTTGTAATTTTAGCTTTTTTAGCTATAATTCCACCGCTTCCCTTTAGACCTGTGCAATGATACTTTAAGACAATGTGTCAGGGTAGGAATACAGCAGCACACCTTATTGTATTATGTGCCGCAGGTATCTGGAGGGGAGTCTTTTTCCTCAAACTTATTTTGAAAAACTTTTACGCAATTTTTTCCAGATTCCTTTGCCATATATAGTGCCTTATCAGATTCTTCAATCACTGTATTTACATTATCCTTTGTTGTGCCAAAACTCATCCCTATTGATATGGTTATATTTTGTTTCTTACATTCAAAAACCATCTCTTGTATAGATGCTCTTATCTGATGCGCTTTCTCAAGAGCATCTTGATGAGAGATGTCGATAAAAATAACAATAAACTCTTCCCCTCCATAGCGACAAAGTGTGTCTTTTGGTCTTATTAAAGATTTTAATTTCGTAGCTATTTTTCTTAAAACACAATCACCTTCAGCATGCCCAAAAGAATCATTAATTGATTTAAAATCATCTATATCTACAAAAGCGATGGCATAGTTACTATCTTCTTTGCGTAAAGCTGTAAACTTTCCTGTAAATTTTTTTAAGTAGTGACGATTATACAAGCCCGTTAGTCCATCAGTATATGCATATGCGGAGGCTTTGTTCCCAATATTTTGAATCTCTTTTTTTGTCGTCATGTACAAAACCAACAAAACAAGCATAATAGAAATTATAGAGAGCACTATCTCTTTTACAATAAAACTATAAAGTTTCTCAAAGCTTTTTGTATCTGGAATTTTTACGCTAACTATCCCTCTTAAATCTCCCTCTTTATATCCATAAGCTTTGTCATAAAGTTTTGCTATTATTGGTAAAACAGCTTCTTTTTTTCCATGACAGGCTAAGCAGTGTGATTTTATATATATGGGATATGCGTATTGGTATAGTTGTTTGCCATCTTCAGTGTATTGGGAAAAGTACTCTTTTGCTTCACTATTATCACTAAAATATTTTATCGCTTGCATCTCATAGATGTCGGCTTGGTTGTTTGGATTTCTTGGCTTGTCTGAAACACTATTTATATAAAAACCATCTTTATTTTTCAAAATAAATTTTTCAGATATCTTAGAACTGACATGAGCTGGTAAAAACTTTAAAGTGTTCTCATTTATCTCCACCCCCTCTTGTAAAAACTGCTCTTGATAAGCAGTTCTCATAGAAACGAAATAATCTTTTAAAACCCTAGCTTCTTTTTTTGTTTCTTCGCGCATAGAGTTTTTCATATCGTAATGTAAAAAAATCACTCTAATAATTGAGAGAGCAACTAAAAATATCAAACTTACAAGAAGAATTTTAGAAAGTGAATATTTTGAATTTTCTTGGTTCAATCCTCAAACCTTTGTGCCCCAACTTGTTTTGCCTGATATATCAGTATTTTTTTGCTTTTTACATCATCTACAGTTTCACTCGGGGTCAAACCAATAAATTTTTTAAACACAGCATTCATGTGGGAACTATCACTATAGTGGTACGGAAGCTCTTTAAATGTACAATCATCATTAACATAGGAGAGAAGAGTTTTACAGAATTTTCCTACAAAGATAAACTTTTTAGGTGTTAGACCAACAATCTTTTTAAATTGTCTCTCCATGGTGCTTCTGCTACAATTAAACTCGCGGAGTAAGTTCTCTACGCTAACATCATAATGGTACTCATCAGATATTTTTCTAATCACATCTTCAATGCATAAATGCTCATTCTCATGCGATAAATAAAGAGATTTTAAAGAGTCATTGAGATAACTAATCTCTTCTTCTATGGTGTTGTGCTTGTATAAATCACTAAAATATTTTGTTTTTATCTCTTTGCTTAGCTTGAGATAATGAATATTATCACTCAAAAAATCTGTTTTGAAAAGTTTATAAAATCCAAGGGGCAATAGTTCAACCGCGATGATTGGAAAGTTTTGAGTCTTTAGATTGTTTTTTGGATCCAAAATCACTCTTTTTACTCTATGTGTTTTTTTAGTAATACAATAGCCAGGGTAAATCTTAATAAAATTATCGTTATTTTGTGAGTGAAAAAATCCCTTTATCCCTCTGTTAAAGAGAATAAAATTCCCTCCATTTGGTATAAATAGCATTTTATCTATGTTATCAAACGAATCGATTACAACTATTTGTCTGACAATATGCTCCAGCTCTTGAGAAGGAGGATAAACATTATATACCATTACTTGTACCATTGTATTTTTTATTTTGTAAATTGTATCTGAAAAAATATCTTTACTACTTGTATTAAACCGTCATTCATTGCATTTCACTCTAAATTCAAATCTTAAATGGTATAATCGCGAAATTATTATTTTTACAAAGGTTCATTATGGCTCAAACTATAACTGAAAAAATATTTTCCGAGCATGTTGGCAAGGCAGTTTTTGCTGGTGAAATTATCCGCTCAAACATCGACATGGTTATCGGGAATGACATCACTACGCCTATATCTATAAAGGCATTTGAAGATAGCGGTGCAGAGTCTTTAGCAAATCCAGACGGTTTTTCTATAGTACTTGATCACTTTATCCCTGCTAAAGATATTGCATCAGCTAATCAAGCAAG
This sequence comes from Sulfurimonas sp., assembly GCA_026988315.1. Classification (GTDB taxonomy): domain Bacteria; phylum Campylobacterota; class Campylobacteria; order Campylobacterales; family Sulfurimonadaceae; genus Sulfurimonas. Next base: position 6,388 of record JALSLJ010000094.1, read on the forward strand.
AATCAGCCGTGATTTTGCAAAAAAACATAAGTTAAAAAACTTTTTTGATGAAAAAGATATGGGGATTGAGCACGCTCTTTTACCTGAAAAAGGTCTCGTAGTTCCCGGTGATGTTATCATCGGTGCAGACTCACATACCTGTACCCATGGTGCATTAGGAGCGTTCTCGACTGGTATGGGTTCCACCGACTTAGCATTTGCAATGATTAGTGGAGGGAACTGGTTTAAAGTGCCTGAATCAATCAAGGTAAATCTTAGTGGAAAACCAGGACTGCATACAACTGGAAAAGATATTATCTTAGAAATCATCCGCCTTATTGGTGTCGATGGTGCACTTTACAGAACTTTAGAGTTTACAGGAAGTACAATTAAACACCTCTCTATGGATGATAGATTTTCTATGTGTAACATGGCGATTGAAGCTGGTGCAAAGAGTGGAATTGTTGCATACGACGAGATTACAAAAGAGTTCTTGTCTGACAAAGATTTAGCTCGTGAGCCTAAAATTCACTATTCAGATGCAGATGCAGAGTATTGCATGACCTTAGATATAGATGTCGCAAGTCTTGAACCTGTAATCGCTTACCCTTTCTTGCCATCAAACGGGCATAGCATCACTCAAGCTGTAAGTGATAAAATCAAAATAGACCAAGCTTTCATCGGAAGTTGTACAAATGGCCGTTTAGGTGATTTAAAAACTGCTGCCGAGATACTCAAGGGTAAAAGAGTTCATGAAGATGTTCGTTTAATTGTGACACCTGGAACTCAAAAAATCTTACAAGAAGCGTATAAACTTGGCTATATGGATATCATCATAGATGCAGGAGGAGTTGTTTCAAACCCTACTTGCGGAGCGTGTCTTGGTGGATATATGGGAATCCTTGGAGATGGTGAAGTAGCAGTCTCAACTACGAACCGTAATTTTGTTGGTCGCATGGGTTCACGCAGTTCTAAAGTATATTTAGCAAACTCTGCCGTTGCTGCAATTTCTGCTATAACTGGTTATATAACAGACCCTAGGTAGTTATGTTTGACATCCCTTGCATCATCTTTGCAGGTGGCAAAAGTTCTCGAATGGGAGAGGATAAATCTCTTCTCCCTTTTGGAGGGTTTAGCACACTCACAGAGTTTCAACTCTATCGCCTTAGCAAAATTTTCAAAACTGTTTATATCTCATGTAAAGACAAAAAAAAGTTTGATTTTCAAGCAAATTATATAGAAGATATAAAAACTAATTCTGTTTATGCTCCTACTGCTGGATTTCTTGCTATTTATAAAGGGTTGCAAGCAGATTCTTTCTTTGCCCTGAGTGTTGATGCTCCATTTGTAGGTGAAGCAGAGATAGCAAAAATTCTAGAAGCTGACTCTACAAACATAGACGCAACTATTGCAAAAACAGCATTTGGGATGCAACCAATGTGTGGCATCTATCACCGCTCACTAGAAAATGATTTTATGAAGATGTTCAAAGAGAATAACCACAAACTCGGTTTTTTACTTAAAAATTCTAAGACTAACTTTATCTACTTTGATGAAGAAGAACCATTCTTAAACCTCAACCACTCTTATGAATACCAAGCAGCCTTACACTTAATTAAATTAAAAGAAAATAATTGTTAGAATATAAGGCATTATAATATTAATACAAAAGAGGCTAGTGATGTTAAAGAAAGTTTTACTATTTCTAGTTGTGCTTATTTTATTTACTTCATGCACCTCTGATTATGACAAAAAACTAAAAGTCTCTGCCACCACTTGGATAGGTTATACCCCTTTATTTTACGCAAAAGAAAAGGGTTGGCTTGAGCATATAAATGTAAAACTTTTAAATGTTTCTTCATTGAGTGAAAACATGTACCTCTACAAAGCGGGTAATTCTGATGCATATGTTGGAACGCAGTATGAATACAATATTTTAAGTAAAGCAGACCCATCACTAAAACCTATTATCCTTTTTGATAAATCAAACGGTGGCGATATTGTTATGAGCAACACCTCTATAAAATCTTTGCAAACAAGTGAAAAAATAGATGCTTATTTAGAGATGGACTCTATAAACTTTACAATGCTTAAGAGTTTTATGAAAAAGTACAACATCGACACTAAAAAAATCAACTACATCAACAAAGACCAAACTCAAATAGCTGAACTAAAATCAATTAAAAATCAAACACCAACTATAATAGTCACATATGTACCATATAACCATACACTTAAAAAAAATGGCTTTACAAGCATTGAATCTACAAAAAACAACTTGGATTTGCTTATAGTTGATGCGATGTTTACCACTACAAAAAAATTTCATCAACATAAAAAGCAGTTTATCGAACTAAAAAAATTTGTAAACGAAGGGGTGAAAGCTTTAGAAAAAAACCCAAAAGAGTTTTATGACACCATTAAGCCCTATATGCTAGATGTCAGCTATGATGAGTTTAAAAGCTCTTTAGATGATATAATTTGGATAAATGAAAATATACCAAAAGAGCTAAAACAGGCTATCAACAGTTCTGTTTTTCCAACAAGAGATTTACTCTAAGCTATGCAATTAAATATTCAAAAATTTACATTATTTATTATTTTCATCCTAATAAGTGTTTTATTTTCAATATTTATTTATTATTATTTAGATCAAAGAGAGAGAACCGCTTTAGTAATTTTAAAATCTATAAACACTCAGATGTCTGAAGCTAGTTATGTACTCTCTAAAAATATTACAAACAAAAAAAATGCAAAATCTTTTCGTCCGCTACTTGATAGAATGGCATCAAATAGTGAATTTGTTTTAGCTATTCTTATTCATGATGGCAATGATGTACTAGTAACAACCGATCCTCGCCATAGAACTATAGAGCCTATAAATTCATTATATACTTCTAATAAAACTGCATATGTAAAACTTATGAGTGAAAAAGCGATGGAGACAAGCATAAGATACTATAAGGGGGATAAGGCAAAAAAATTACAACTACTTTTTATACTAGATAAATCAGAGATAGATTCTTACTTTTATGAAAAACATTCAAAGTATCTAATATACTTTGGTTTTATCCCTATGCTCATTTTTCTTTTAGTTTGGTTAATAATACGCCACTTTGTAGTAAAACCATTAGAGAGGCTTCGTCAGTTTGCATATTATCAAAATGATGTTCCAAAAAGTTTTATTCTCAAAGAGCTTGAAGTTATAAGATACTCTATGGTTCAAACATTTCAAAGACTAGAGAATGAAAAAAAAGAACTCTATTCTATGGCAAGAACCGACTCTCTCAGTGGTCTAGCAAATAGAAATGCCCTCAACGAATACCTAGAAAGGCTTATCTTAAATAAATCTCGACAAAACAAAGAGTTTGCTTTTCTTTTTTTAGACTTAGATCATTTTAAAATTATCAATGATTCTTTAGGTCACAATGTTGGAGATGAACTTTTAAAAAAAGTTGCATCTATCATTGATGAAGTGCTAAGAGCAGATAGTTTTGTTGCTCGCATTGGTGGAGATGAGTTTGCCATAATTATACAAGAGTACAACTCCTTAATCGACTTAACAAATATTATATATAGAATTCAGAAAAATCTTTCTAAAACATGGGTTATACAAACACATCCAATCTCCATAAGCAGTAGTGTAGGTATAGCAATATTTCCAAAAGATGGAGAAGATATAGTCTCTCTTATGAAACACTCAGATATAGCTATGTATGAAGCAAAACAAGAGGGTCGAGCGAGATACCATTTCTTTACAAAAGAGCTAAACAAAAGGGTTCAAGATACAATATCACTTGAAAAAGATATGAAAAAAGCTCTAAAAGATGGGGAATATGAGCTTTACTATCAACCAAAAGTAGATGTTATTAGTGGGAAAATCATTGGCGCTGAAGCATTGATTAGATGGATTTCCCCCTCAAAAGGAATCATCTCGCCAGATACTTTTATCCCTCTTGCTGAAGAGTGCGGCTTTATTTTAAAACTTGGTGTTTGGATTGTAGAGGAGGCTGTTAGGCAACAAAGAGTTTTTAAAGAAAAAGGGATAGATATCAAAATGTCTATAAATATATCAGCAAAACAACTCTTAATGGATGATTTCATCACTAATTTTGTCAAAATTTTAGAAAAGAATAATGTTCATCCAAAAGATATTGATATAGAGATAACAGAATATATGTTATTGCAACAAAACAAGAAAAATTCACAAGTGCTAAAACAACTTCACGATTATGGGGTTTCTATCTCTCTTGATGACTTTGGAACAGGCTACTCCTCTCTTTCGTACTTAAAAAAATTTCCAATAGATTACCTAAAGATAGACAAATCTTTCATGGATGACTTTAATACCGATCAAGGCTCTATCTTTGTTGATACTATTGTAAAAATGGGGCAAACACTAAACATACAAATCATAGCGGAGGGTGTTGAACTTCAAGAGCAGATAAAATATTTGCAAGAAATAGCTTGCAATCAATACCAAGGCTATTGGTTTTCAAAACCATTGTGTGTATCAGATTTTCAAGAACTTTATTTAAATCAAAACAATAAAAACTAAATTTACTTTAGGTATAATTATAAAAATTAAAATAAAGAATTATAGATGAATTTAACTCATTTAGATGAAAATCAAAGACCAAAAATGGTTGATGTTTCAGATAAAAACCAAACAACAAGAGTAGCAATAGCTAGCGGTATTATAGAGATGAGCCAAGATGCTTTTGATGCTATCGTAAGTGAAAAAACTAAAAAAGGTCCAGTGCTTCAAACAGCAGTAATAGCAGCGATAATGGGTGTCAAAAAAACAAGTGAACTTATCCCAATGTGTCATCCACTCAATCTAAGTGGGATTAACTGTGATGTGGAAGAACTCTCAAGTTTGCCTGGATTTAAACTAAGTGTTACTGCAAAATTAAGAGGACAAACAGGTGTTGAGATGGAAGCACTCACAGGTGTTAGTATTGGACTACTTACAATTTATGACATGGTAAAAGCGATAGACAAAAGTATGATAATTAAAAATGTTCAATTAGAAAAAAAATCAGGAGGTAAAAGTGGAGATTATAAACGATAGTGAGAAAAAACTTGAACTTACTTATCCATGTGCTTGGACTTATAAACTCATAGGGCATGAAAAAGAAGCGATACAAAAAGCAATACGAGATGTAATACTAGAGAGAGAACACGATTTAGTTCACTCAAATGCTAGTAAAACGGGTAAATATGTAAGTATGAATCTTGATCTAGTTATACAAAATGAAGATGAAAGAAACTTTATATTTGCTGCTTTAAAAGCCCATCAAAATATTAAAATGGTGCTATAAATCTTCTGATGGCTTTGAAAATAGATAACCTTGAGAGAAATCTACTCCTAGCTCAACAAGTACCTCGTATATGCTTTGTGTTTCTACAAACTCTGCTATGGTCTGAATATTCAAAGATTTTGCAAAGTGTAAGATACTCTCAACTGTAATTCTTTGCGTTATGTCTGTATCAATATTTTCAATTAAAGAACCATCTATTTTTATATAATCGACATTCAATTTTGAGAGATAACTAAAATTAGAATAGCCTGTCCCAAAATCATCTATAGCTATCTGACATCCAAACTTTTTAATCTCTTTTATAAATACTATCAATTCATCGAAATTTTCAATCCCTTCCGATTCAACTATCTCTAAAACAACTCTGTCTCCACATTTATGCGCTATAAGGTTATCTACCAATACCTTTTTCGTTGCATCAGACTCTATATCTTGGATGCAAAGGTTAATGGAAAATTTATAGTTTAAATTTGAAAACTTTTGAAATGCTTTTATAATCATAATTTGAGTTAATTTATCGTAAAGTTTAGCTTTTTTTGAATGTTCTAAAAAGAAATATGGAGAAACTATTGAGCCATCTTCATTTTTAAGACGAATAAGTGCTTCATATTTTACAATTTTTTTAGTTTTATTATCAACTATTCCTTGATAATATGGGATAAATCTATCTTCTTCTAGGGCATGCTTGATAGTATGAATAATTTCTATATTTTCTTTTGTTTTATTGTGCAAAGATTTTTCATCATTGTAAAACACTACTTTTTTATTACTAATTTTACTCTCTTTTATAGCTATATGTGAAAGTTTATATACTACATCATTTTTTGCATACGCAACACCGCAAGAAACTAAGGTAGAAATTTCATTGCTTTTAATAAGAAATTTTTTACTCTCTAAATTAGCGATAAGTTTGTGTATATCAAATCTCAGCTCTTCGTTTAGCTCTTTTTTTGGACATAAAACAGCAAATTCATCACCCGATATTCTATACAATGATGAACTTTCTTCGGTATTGATGTTTCTAGAAAACTGTTTCAAAAGACTATCGCCAACATCATATCCGAAGTAACTATTGATATCTGAAAACCTATCTATGTTGATTAGGAGCAAAACACTATAATCATCAACTAGTGATAGGTCATGGATGAGAGCCTCTCTATTTCTTAACCTAGTAAGCTTATCTTTATATTGGTGTTTTATAATATTTTCTTTTTCTACAAGCTCCGTCACATCTGTTCTAGCTGCAATATATTCTACTATCTCTTTAGTATCATTTAAAATAGGCATAATGACTGACTTAACATAATAAGCTTTACCAGTTTTAGCAATATTTTTTATTGTACCTTTCCATATTTTTTTATCTTTAATGGTGTTCCACATATTTTTATAGATATGACTATGATTATTGAGATCTCGTATGATGTTGTGAGTTTTACCGAGTAGTTCTTCTCTTTTATATCCAGAAATTTCACAAAAAGTATCATTCACATAAATAATTACACCCTTTGCATCTGTTTTTGAAACTATAGCGCTTTCATCCAATATCTCTTTGTATTGGTTTAATAGGTTTATGCTAGAACTGTAATCAGCAGTAGAGGTTTTATTGTGTGTATCGTTTTTCAACATTGATAATTACCCCTCCTTTTTACCGTACAGTTTCAAAATATTATACCATTATATCTAGTTACATATCTTTTTGAAGGGTAAATATATGTGCAAAATCTTCTCTAAAATCGGCACATCTATCACAAATAGGATCCCCACCGCGATATGGGTATGGACATCTACACTCACTACACATCACCATCTCATAATGGACTAACTCAACCCCTCTATCAAAAGCAACATCTACCAAATCAATTCCCTTAGCAGTTTTTATTGCATCTGTTTTACATATATGATCACATATCCCACAGGCTATACAATTGCCCACATTAAAATTTATCCCTTGTTTATCAGAGGTGTGTAAAAGAGCTTCTGTTGGACAAAAATTTATACAGTCACCACAATTTGTGCAATCTTTAAAACTTATCTCTTTTTTAGCAAATATATCAAAATTTGTTGCATGGGATGTAAATGATACTTTTGATATATTTTCTTTTAAAGCTTGTTTTAGATGTAAAAATTTTAAAGGAAGCCCATTTTTGTTTGGATCTTTTTGATACTCTAGTGTCATTGATAATGATTTCTCATCCTCTTCAATAGCATCTTTTACTTTTGAAAAAGCTGCTTTAAATAAAGCTCTTTTTGGGTTTTCTTCCTCTGTTGTCTCTTCAATAATGACAACACCATCTTTTAAGCCACAATCACTTAGAAATATATTTGTCTTGTTTATTTCATCTCGGATAAAACTTGCAACTTTTTTATCTTTGTTTAATGAGCACTCTTGACAATGTGACATGTCGCAGGCAGGCATCTGCTCTGAACTAAGTGCCATTGTGATGTAGTGGTGTGCATCAAAAGCACCTAAACAAGCTGTCGTTTTTTTACAAGATAAAAGCTTCTCTTGAGTATCCTTAAAGCTTACTGTATATGCATTTGGATCAAAAGAGGTTATGCTTAAAGCTTCTGTTGGACAACTCCCTATACATGCACTACACTCAATACATTCATTTGAAAAAAGTGTTAATTTATCTCTTACTATATGAAAAGCATCCTCTGGACAAATCTCAACACAAAGTTGACACTCATGATGATAATAATCATTTCTTATACAATTAGTTCCAGAGTATGAAAAAAGTTCACTTTTTTGTATAAATGAAAAATCACTCACCTTAACGCTCCTCTAAAGCACAACAGTAATCAAAATCTGCCACAATAAACTCAACAATAAAATCACATATATCTCTGTAAAATGGTGTCAATGCCATACTCTTCATCCCAAGCATATACGGAACAACCCAGTTAAAAATATGCTCTTTTAAAAAGTCGTATTGTGGTTTTTGCTCATCTCTAAAGATAAGTGTTTGCATAAAAGCAAATTCTATAGAGAGATGATCTGGTGCCATCAGTTCTGTTTGATCCATATTTAGCTCAAACCCGTGCCTGTAATAAAAATTCATTACTGGGTTTTGCAACCCAACAAGAGTTTCATTTTTAGCATCGAGAACAAATGATTCCACTGCTTGTGTATTGATTACAAACATGGAAGAAAAATCCTCATTTAATGCATCAAAAATTGCATTATCATCATTTTCACTAAACCACTTTGTTGTTTCTTCGCCAAGCAATTCTAAAAGCTCACTATTGGCTCTTAGATCACTTATATATCTTCTATCAATTGTATCCGCCATTGTTCTTGAAAGAAATGCGTAGATATAGAGTCTATACTCTTTGTTCATATTATTGCCTAATTATAAATTTATGTGATTGGAGGGTTTTTTATTATAACTTTACTTAAATTTATAATAAAAACACCTCTTAAAGCCAAAAGGCTTTAAGATTATAAACAGCCTTTAAAGAAAGACTTTTTAGGTGGTGGTGGAGCTTGAAACTCACTTGCGTATATCGTATTTGTTGCTTTATCGTACTCGCCGATAATTGTAACATCATTACGATTTATACCCATATCAATATCTTGAGCAGGAACAGCAGATGTTTCTATGTTGTAAGTATGCCCCTCTTTATGCAGATAGAGTACAATTTGTACATCACCAAACACGCCTGGTTCAAACTCTTTATAACATCCATCACTACCACAAATATAGTTTTCCAAATAGCAATCCGTAAAAGCACCAGACGCAGCACAGGTATCTATTGTTAAAAAGCCTTGCTTTTCAATAGGCACCAATTTTCCAGAAGCTTTTGCAACAACTTTCGCTTCTGCATCCAGTTCAACTTTTGTTTTAGGTTTTTCAACACTAGGCTGTGCTGAACCACATCCACTAAAACCAAGCATTAGCCCAAGAGCTAATACTAAAGAGAGCAAAGTAATATTTCTCACCCTAAAGGCATTTATTTCACTGCGCATTTTCAACCTCCACTTTTAAAGTTTTCAGGTATGCAACTATATCATCAATCTCTTGAGCTGACATCCAATCAAAACCAGGCATAGATGATACTCTTTTACCATTATCTATATTGTACCAAGCATAATTGCTATGTGCATTTCTATTGTAACCTGGAACAACAACTGCGGATGGGTTCATAAGTGATTCTTTAAGATAATCAATTGTTGAATAACCACCAATATTTGTCAGGGATGGACCCATTAAGTTGGCAGCATCTCTTGATGTAAGCTGATGACATGCTGAACAATTTGCAGTTGCAATATCCTTCCCTCTCTTTGCATCACCTTTAACATCCGAATATAGAGCAGATAAAAGCGCATCTGAACCTGGTTTTCCCTCAAGCTCAACCGCTGTCCAAGCTGAAAGATATTTTAACCCATTACGACCTAATTTATCTCCATCCCAAACGGCAAAAGCAACAGGGATTACAGCACTATTTAGGTTTAGGTATTCATCTTTTAAAGGGCGACTGAGTGTACCTTTCCAGCCATCACCAGTGTATGCTATACGCGCAAAAGACTTAGAACTACCATCTTTAATCTCGCTCATTGAACGGAAACCCTCAGATACAAAAGTTCTTTCATAATCACGAGTACCTAATGTTTTCACCAGATCATTATATTTTTCAAGATCCTTACCAAATAGGTCTGTCTGATTTGGATTTACTTGGTAAGCAACATTACCGTTCCCGTTTGGCTCATATGTTTTGCTTGTCTCTTTTTGAAGATGCACAACAACCTCGCGACCCTCAGAACCCATACCAATATAAGGAAGTTTTTTAGGGTTAGAATAGTTTGATGCAAACTGAATAGCAAAGCCATCCGAGTAAGTATCAGTTTTATCGTTCTGCTGAATACTTTGCGTACCATCAGGCCACTTAATCATAAAGGCTATTTTAGAGTTATTATATACCGCTGCAATCTCTGCAACAATAGCTTTATTTTTAGCATTTATCTCATTTGCTTTTTTATCATTAAACTTTATTGTTGTTTGAGGATACAAAGTAACCTTTGAAAAATCAGCACTCTTCCAGATATCATCCTTGCAATTAATAGTATCAATGTTTGAGCTTACCTTAGTAGCCTCTATTGAAGAGTCTCCCAAAAGCGCCGAAACAATAACACTCGCTGCTAAAAGCGAATTTACCAACTTCTTCATTAGTGATGCCCTCCTATATTTCCATGGCCGCCATCATGATAAAAATTTATTTCATTATTTGGCTTAGTAAATTTACCAGCTATATAACGGTTATCAACTGGTGCAAGAGGATTGCGACCCTTATCTTTTGCCACTTGTTGATAGTAAGTGTTATCAAGACGGAACATATCTGAGTGTTGGTATGCAATTAAGATATCCATAAGCTCACTCTCACCTGTTTCTTTACGCTTTTTCATCTCTGCTTTTAGAGTTTTTATAGCGCCATGAACTTCAGGACCAAAAAGTTTTTCAAGCTCTTCAATTGGAAGACGAGTTGAACCCTCTATGATTTTGCCATTTGCATCAAATTTAGCTGGCGATTCAGTTGGTGGTACATAGAAAATATTTGGTTGCGTACCATAATCAGAACGGAGGGGTAATGCAACTTTATATTTCTCAACAAGTTTATAAACTTGCCCCTCTGTATCATCTTTAAATCCAACAAAACGGATACGCCCAACACACTGTTGTGCACATGCTGGTGGAAGACCCTGTTCAACTCTTGGAAAACATAAAATACATTTTTCAGATTTTGAAATCTTAGGATTAAAATAGATTTTTTTGTAAGGACATCCAGCGATACAATAACGATACCCTTGACATCTATCTAAATCCACTAAAACAACACCATCCTCTTCACGCTTAAATATAGCATCTCTAGGACAAGCACTTAAACATCCAGGATTTGTACAGTGGTTACAAATACGAGGTAGATAAAAGAAGTAGTTATCCTCAGGAAAAGAACCAGCTCCCTCATCTTCATCCCAGTTTGGACCCCAAGTAGGCTCTACATTTGGCTCAAATGATGCTCCACCTTGTAAGGAATCATAGTTATAATCCCAAGGCACACCGTAATCTGCTTCAAGATTTGGGATGATACCTGGTTGTAAATCACCAGCCTCATCAAAACCGCCACCTAAATCCATCCAGTTTTTTGGATATCCGGTACCAGGATATGTCTCAACATTATTCCAATACATATACTCACGACCATTACGATTAGTCCATTGAGTTTTACACGCTACAGTACATGTCTGACACCCGATACATTTATTCAGGTCCATAACCATTGCTAATTGTCTCTTTGACATCTATACCCCTTAAACTTTTGCTTTTTCATAATTTACGGCGCCATCATATGCGTACTGATTACCGTCCCAAAGACCACCGAATTTTAGGTGACCCCAACCATCTGCCATCTCTAGTAGGTTCAGAGATGTAGGTACAACTTCGTTGTGACCTTTGTTAAACTTATACATGTATGGTTCCCATCCATGCTCCATCACAAGTCCATCTGCTGGTGAAGATGAACTTAATTTTGCCATTGCGAAGAACTCTCCAAGGTTATTAAATACACGGATAGTATCTCCATCTTCAATACCTTTTGCTTTTGCAACTACACGATTGAGAGCAATCGCTGGTACACCACGCTGTAATCTAAGGAGTGTACGAGAAGTCTTATAGTTTGAGTGAATCGACCATCTAGCGTGTGGAGTCATAAGCACATATGGATACTCTTTTCGTTGTGGACGAATCCCTTCCATACCTGTATTTGTAGCCGCTCCCATTTTGATATACATCTCATGGTCAACATAAAATGTTTGACGACCAGACATTGTGTGCATAGGCTCAAATTTATAAAGGTGGTTTTCATTTGAGTTATACGGCTTATCAGAATAGAGTGGAGATGTTTGAGCAGCTTTTTCATTAATCATCAAGAACCCACCCATTTTATACATCTTCTCTATAGTCCATGGCTGATACTGGTCACATTTTTCTAATGCAGCTTCAACAGCCATCTTATCAGTTCCAAGATAAACCTCACCAGCACCCTCAGACTCTTCATCAGTATTTGTATATTCTTTATGGAAGATTGTTAAGTCATGGTACCCTGGTTTTGCATAACGGATATCATCTTTAACCTTTGCTTTTGAGATATTTTCAGGACGCGTAGCTATCTCTTCTAGCTTTTTAGCTAAAAGTGTAAACATACTCCACTCATCCATAGCTTCACCAACATTTTTGATGTTAGCAACTGGTTGAGCCAAGTTTGTAAAGCGATGGTAACCTGGAGATGTACGAAGATCATAAACCTCATAGTGAGATTTTGCAGGAAGCAAAACATCTGCATACTGAGCTGCTTCACTCATCCTATAATCAACATAAGCAAAAAAGTCCATTCTTCCTAAGAATGCTTTACGATACTCATTACCCTTATTTCTTCTAAAAGTTGAATCTGCAACGATTAAAGCTGTAGTTGGTAGCCACCAAGGTTTCACAACATTACCAGTTGTGCTTGTGAGATTATCTCCACCATTTTTACCTGCTTCAAGCATCTCGCTTAAAACTGCCATATACTCTTTTTTACTCATACCATTTTGAGCTCGTTTTACATCTTCATCGTCAAAATACTCATCAAAAGTTTTCATACCGTTACCATTCATGAACTCACCAACGAAACCTGAACCAAAACGGGGATTATACTTACCAGAAAAACCAGACAAGGCACCAAGACCTGAAAGTTGAAACTCATTCTCAGTATTTAAACCGCCATATGGACCCATACGACCTGTTAAACCACAGATTGAAGCCACATTCCAAATAGTCATCATACCGTTAAAGTATTTGTTAAGAGAAAAACCAGTAGTAATTTCTACAACTTTTGGAAGTGCTATATCTTTTGCTAATTGTTTTACAGTATCTGGATGTACGCCAGTAGTATCTTTAGTTACCTCTGGAGCAAACTTGGAAGCTGATTTTTTCAACATCTCAAATACAGTTGTCACTTCTCTTTCATGACCATGAACATCAGTTATAGTCCAAACTCCCTCTAAGGTTGGTACAACATCTTTAGGAAGACGAAGTGTACGAGTTTTATGGCCTTCAGTACCTGGCATTAAGAAAGGCTCACCTGAAGTTTCATTCATACAGTAAAATTGCTCATCCCATGCATGGTGGTCTTCTTTGTTTTCAGTATGTTCTAAATCATTTCTGCGAATCATCTTTTGAGTTTTCACATCTACTAAGAAAGGCAAATCTGTGTAAAGCTTAGCAAACTCTGGCTTGTACATTTTCTCATTTAAAATTTCATAAATAACACTCATCGCTAAGATATTATCAGAGCCCGCTTTAATAGGTATCCAAAGATCTGCAGATTTTGCAGTTGCATTGAACTCGGGAGTAATTACAATGATTTTCGCACCATTGTATTTACCTTCCCAAACAAAGTGAGCATCAGGGATACGAGAAACTGATGGATTACCACCCCACATAACAGCAGTATCTACTGTGTACATAAAGTCCCAAGTACATCCAAGATTACCCTCACCATAAGCAATTGCAGCACCAGAGAACATATCTCCAAGATAAGATGATGGATAGATTCTATTTGCTCCTAACTGAGTTGAGAAACGCAAAACTGAACCACGGCGACCCTCAGTTAAAAGGCCTGTTCCAGCATGAACCATTAACTTATCTGGACCACGCTCTGGATCTGTGAGAGTATCAAAAATATTTTGACAAATCTTCTCAGCAGCCTCATCCCAAGAAGCTCTTTTCCATTTACCCTCACCACGCTCACCTGTACGAATCATCGGATAAAGAATTCTATCTTTTTGATACATCACTTGTGAGTGCTGAACACCCTTGTTACATCCACGAGGATTAAAGTCAGGGATTTTAGCATTGATAACTGGGTAGCGAGCAGATTGATTTTCACGAGTGATTACACCGTTGTGAGACCAAACTTCCCAAGCACAGTTACCTTGACAGTTTACACAATGGTATGCAAAACCGTGTTCCTCTTTTTTACCATAAGTAAAAGAGAACTCATTTCTATACATCTCTTCAGTATAGTTTGTGTTTGGATACTCATTTTTTCCATTCTCAACACTCATCGCCTCAGTTTTCGCAAAAAGAGAACCTTGTGAAGCAACTAATGCAGCAGTCATTCCCGAAACTTTAAGGAAATTTCTACGCTTATTATTCATAACTTTTGTCATATTTTAAACCTCTCCTCTATCTTTTAAGTGGTAAACTCATATCGTTACCCCAAACATCCCAACTACCTGTAAATACTTTAATATTTTTGTATCCAAGAAGCTTAAGAGCTGTAATGTGTTCTGAGCCACGACCTGCACCAACCATACAATATGCATAAATTGTTTTATCTTTATCTATCCCGTTTTTAGCATATATAGCTTTTAAGTCTGTAGCCGATTTGAATGATCTTTTATTTTTAACATCAGAAATTTCACTCCACTCAATAAAACTAGACCCTGGTATATGTCCACCACGAGCAACATTATCCATTTTACGCTCACCGATAATCTCAGCCATAGAACGAGAATCAATAATTACATACTTAGAATCTTTTCCATTTTTAAGAATATCTTCCATTGCATGCTTCACCTCTTCCTTGCCCGCAATATTTGTTAAATTAACATCCTCTTTGTCAATTCTATATGTTTTTGGAGCTACATTCTCTTCCCCTTTAACAACTAAAAGATCAGGTTCTAATGCTTTCATTTGAGCTTTATACTCTTTTTGCTCTTTTTTACTTGCCTTAATGAGAGCTTTATATTCAGCAATTTGTACTTCGCTTAATTCTATCTTCCCTTTTTTATGATTTTTTAAAGCTTTTTTTGCTTTTTTTGCTGGCTTTTTAGCTTTTTTAGCTTCTGCTTTAATGGCATTATATTTTTGCTGAACTGGATCAATCTCCATAATAGCCGCACGACCGCCATTTAAAATTTTGATATTTGTATGTCCAAAACTTGTGAAAAAAGAGTAAACACCAGTAGCATTTGGCCCTTTAAAATCATCATAAGCTATAATCATAGTATCGTTAGAGATGCCTTTTGATCCTATGTAGTGCTCAGCATCATCCAAACAACGATACAATGGCTCGCAATGCATATTTCCTGTAATGTCTGAATGGTGTAAATGGTGAGCATACATCTCAACAGAACCTTTTATGTGCCCCAATTTATACACATCTTCAGTATCACCTGAGACAAACATTACATTTTCTTTACCAATAAGCTTAACTGCATCCTCTGCAGATATTAAAATATCATTATCATGATATTCATCTGCTACTACTAACGGGGTCATAGCCAATGTCGCAGCTAGTAGCAACCCCTTTATCATTTTTTTCATCCCTCTTCCTCCTAAACTTTTCAACAATCATTAGATTAAATTATACATAAATCTTATTGATTGGGAAATCTTTCAGCAAATTTAAACTCTTTCATTGTAGGCTCTTATATCTTACTTATAAGTTAAATCACAATAATATCACAATAATGATTACAAAACGAAACACATTCATTTTATTTATTAATATTTCCTTAATAACATAGATTAATCTATAAAAAAGTTTCTATAAACTCTTAATTTTCACAATTAGAATCAATTTTTAGAGTTCTAACAGTAATACTTAGATATATTATCACATATTCATAACATATAGGCAGGTAATTATGTCCAAAAACGCTATAGAAAATGCAATTGATACCAAAGATACTGATACTTTAATAGAGATACTAGAAGATAAAACTCTTCCCATAGAAGATATAAAAAAAATCTATTATCCCTTAAGAAACCATAAAGAGCTAGTTGCACAAGTTGCTATGAACTTGAGCCTAAGAACCTCTGTATATGATAGGGAAAAAGAGTATAGTGAAACTATGGTTGAACTTCTGCGTGATCTGGCTGTTAATGAAGCTGATATGGGTGCGAGATGGGCAGTTGCAAAAAATCCGCATACGCCAGAGGATGTTTTAAGTGATTTAGCAAAAGATAAAATAAACTTAGTAAGAGCACTCGTTGCAACAAATCCAACAACTCCCTCTAATATTTTAGAAAAATTCTTTAGTGATGAAAAAATTGTAAGAGATGGCTTATCAGGCAATCCAAACACGCCTGTAAAAATTTTAAAAATTTTAGCAAGCGATAGCGATAAAATGGTAAGAATGAGATTAGCTGAAAATGCTAAAGCTCCAAAAGAGATACTCAAAGAACTGCTCAAAGACTCTGATGTAAATGTAGCAAAGGCTGCTGAAGTAAATATGGATAAATTATCATGAGAAAACATAGCAAAAGTATAAAAAGTAAGTTTACTGCACTTGAAAATCATTTTTTAAATACTTTTTTCTCAGGTATCTATATCAGTGCAAATGAGTTTATAACTATTGGTAGAAAAACAGGGCTTCAACTTGGGATGAACTCAAGAGAACTCCTCATAAAAGAGTTGCTAAACAAGAGTGATGCCAATGGCACTTTAAATCAAACAGCAGAACTGCTAAATACTCTCATTCAAGAAAGAATAGACAGATATAATGCTCTCAGTAGAGACTATCCCAATTCAGGATTACAACTCTCTGGGCTAGTACAAAAAGCAAATGCTACTAAATCTTTACTTACGCGTGAATCTCAAAGAAGTCCCTATGAATAGAAGTGAGCTACAAAAATCCTTAGCTCTGCTAAAGTATCCAGATATTGATAGAACCATAAAGGAATTAAAGCTTCTTGGAGAAGTTACAGTAAATAATCATGTAGCAAATATTGAATTGTTGACAGTAAGTGATGAATCATACCTGAGCGTTAAAAAACTTATTGAGCAAAACTACTCTACAAAATTTAAAGCTCTCAATATTACTAAAAAAACTCTTGGGAAAAAAGACACCAACTATGGAGATAGTGCCAATCCAAACAACCGTGCACCCTATGCCAAAAATATCATAGCAGTTACAAGTGGAAAAGGGGGCGTTGGAAAAAGTACCGTAAGTGTAAATATTGCCATAGCACTCGCTCAAAAAGGTTTCAAAGTTGGGATACTAGATGCAGATGTCTATGGACCAAATATCCCTCGATTAACCAATATAGATACAGAACGAATAAAATGGGGTGACAATAATAAAATAATCCCTGCCGAAAATTATGGTCTAAAAATTATGAGTGTTGCACTTACAACTCCTAAAGCAGACACTCCTCTTGTATGGAGAAGTTCAGTTGCCGTCAATGCGCTTATACAGTTTTTAGAAGATGTTGATTGGGGTGAACTAGACTTTATGGTTATAGATATGCCTCCTGGAACTGGTGATGTGCAATTAACAATGGCACAAGAACTTCCAATATCTGCAGCAGTTCTTGTAACAACTCCACAAGTAGTAGCAACCGATGATGTAAGTCGTGCTATTATGATGTTTAAAGATATAAATGTTCCAATGGCTGGTGTGATTGAAAACATGAGCTTTTTTATCGCTCCAGATACCAAAAATCGCTACGATATTTTTGGCACAGATGGAGGCAAAAGAATAGCTAAAAAATATGATATACCATATTTGGGTGAGATACCTTTGGATATGCAAATTCGTGAGGCTTCCGATAAAGGTGAACCGCCCGTAGCCTTAGGTGAGCAAAATACTAAAAAATATTATAAAGATATAGTTAATAATATTTTGGATACCTCTGAATTTAAGCTATAAATTGGATAGAAAAATATAACCTAAATTAACTCTTTAGCTCTCAAGAGAATAACTTACTTCCTAGAAGTTTTTTTCTCTTTTTGCATCCGCTTATACTCTTTTTCAAACTTTTTTCTGCGACTATAAGATAATTTATCTATAAACAATATACCATTAAGATGATCCATCTCATGTTGAATAGCTATACTCAGGAGCCCGTCAGCTTCAAGAGTTTTAGTATTTCCATCTCTATCTTGATAATTCAATGAGATATTTTCATATCTAGTTATATCTTCATAAAACTGCGGTACGCTCAAGCACCCCTCTTGATAAACAGTGGTTCCGCTTTTTTGAGTAATAATAGGATTAATTATCTCTATGAGATTTTCTACAGACTGTTCATCGCCCTCTTCAGGGATGTTAAGTATCAAGACCTCTTTAGCATAACCAACTTGTATTGCTGCTAAACCTATCCCGTTTGACTCTATCATGACGGGGTACATTGCATCTAAAAGCTCATGCAACTCTTTATCAAATTTTTCTACGCGTATAGATTTTTCTTTCAATTTTCTATCTGGATATTCTATAACTGTTAATTTCATTTACTTTATTCACTGTTATTATTTTCTAAGTGACACTGAGTAGTCTATTGTAGAATCAGCATCAGCTTTTTTAATACCGTCCATTGCACTTACAATTATTTCGCTATCTGTAGATGTACAAGTGATATCAGTAATACCAATTGAGATTTTAAGCTGTATCTCGCGATCTGCTAAAAAAAAGTTACTATTTGATACCAAATAACAAAGTCTTTCACTCGCTTTTTTAGCACTTTCAATATCTGTATGTTTTAAAAGCATGGAAAATGTTCCATTCCCATAATGTGCTACGGTATCACTTCTTCTTGATGTTTTTAGAAGAAGTCTCGCTATAGCGCCATTCATTAGAGCTACAGCTTTTTGACTTCCTGCTGTTTCAAGAAGGTCTTTTGCTAATTCAATCATAATAAGGGAACTTTTATGCTTAAACTCTTTTATGAGTTCTTGTTCTTGCTCTATCTTTGTAATAAGGTATCTTTTGTTATAAACCCCGTATTTATTATCAAAGATTGTCTCATTATCGACACTCTTAATAATTTTTGCTGTATCTTCATAGATAGTTTTCATTTGAGTGCTTTGTTTTTTTACAATAGTGCTAAGTTTGTCAACATCATTCTCGAGTACGCTTATAACACCAATCGCCACATCTACATCTTTATGCTCACCTAGTTCACTCTTTCTTTTCTCAAGTATCTTGCTCATCAAACTCATATTTTTATATAAGCTGGCTGTAACAGTCAAAATACTTTTTATTGTCGAGAAGCCTTGCTTTAAACTTTGCTCCAAAATGATGGTGTTTTCATCATCATTACTCTCTTCTAGTTCTAAGATTGAAAGTATTTGCTTACGAAAATTTTCACTTTTATCTTCTAGTAATCTATCAAAATAAAGTGAAAAATTATTTGGAGTTGGGGGAAGGTTGTCTGCTATAAGGGAGTTTAATACTTCATTTGAATAAAGCTCTAAATCGCTAACCGCCTCGTTAGCATATGATTTTTCAGCAGCTGCAGATTTGCCACCACTCACAGCATGGCGATTTTTACTTTTTAAACTTCCTGACATAGATTATCCTTACTCTTTATCGTTTTTTACCAACACTTCATCTATCATGCCATATTCTAGTGCTTCATGTGCGCTCATAAAGTTGTCTCGATCAGTATCTTTTTCTATTTTTTTTACACTTTGACCTGTATTTTTTGCCAAAATTGCATTCAGTTCTTTTTTCATACGAAGAATCTCTTCTGCTTGAATTGCTATATCTGTTGCTTGACCTTGAGCACCGCCTAAAGGCTGGTGAATCATAATTCTAGCATGTGGAAGAGCGTATCTTTTACCTTTCTCTCCAGATGACAATAAAAATGCACCCATCGAAGCAGCTTGACCAATACAGATAGTAGCAACATCTGAACGGATATAATTCATTGTGTCAAATATTGCCATACCTGCCGTTACCACACCACCAGGAGAGTTTATATAGAAGTAGATATCCTTTTCTGGATCTTCAGCTTCTAAAAATAAAAACTGCGCAACTATTGTTGAAGCAACTTGATCGTTTACCTCTCCACTCAGCATTACAATTCTATCCTTTAAAAGACGAGAATAAATATCGTAAGAACGCTCACCGCGTCCCGTTTTTTCAACTACATATGGGATATAACTCATTGCTTAAGCTTCTTTTATCTTTGCATTTAAAAGCTTGCTTAAAACTTTGTCTTCTACCATTGACATCTGAATCGCAGGAATATATCCAGCTTTTTTGTAATCTTCATAAGCTTTTTGTGGATCTTGACCCATCTGCATAGCTTCAAAATAGATAGTTTGCATAACTTCTTGCTCTTGCACTTTTACATCTTCCGCTTGAGCTAAAGAGTCTATAATAAAGGTAGCTCTTACACTTCTTGCAGCATCATCACGGAAACTCTCGCGAAGCTCTTTGAGCTTATCTTCATTTTCACGAAGTTCTTTAATCTCATCTTCACTCATGGTGCTAGCTTGCTTATTGAGAGCCATATCTATCTCTTGCTCAACAACAAACTCAGGTAAATCAAATTTAATCCCCTCTACAAAACTCTCCAGTAGTGCTGGTTTTAACTCATCATTATAGAGTTTTGATAACTCTTCATTTTCAATTTGAGTTTTTACTTGTTTTTTTAGACCCTCTAAGGTTGCGTCTTCTTCACCAGGAAGCATTTTTTTAGCTAAGGCATCATCAATTACTACTTCACCCTTAGTTTGGATATCATTAAGGTTCACTTTAAATTCAGCATCCTTACCAGCTAACTCTTTTCCACCATAGTTTTCAGGGAAAGTTACTTTGATTACTTTTTCTTCCCCTTTTTTCATGCCAACCATTTGATCTTCAAAACCTGGAATGAATTGACCTGAACCGATTGCTAATGAAAAGTCTTTTGCAGAACCACCCTCAAACAGTTCACCATCTACAGAGCCCTCAAAATCAAAAACAGCAGTATCGCCACTCTCTAATGCACGATCATCTTCTATGCTAACAAGTGGAGCTTGAGCAGTAGCTAAATCTTTGATTCTGGCATCTACATCTTCATCACTTACAGTAGGTTTGTCAAACTCTTTAACCATTTCAGCATACTCACCAAGCTCTATCTCTGGTCTCATTGCAAGCTTCACAGTTACTTCTATCTTCTCGTCACTTTTATCAAACTGAGAGATATTTGGCTCACCAATGAGTGCTTCATTAGAGATATTCATCTCTTCTAAACCTTTACTTAGAACTTCACGAAGTGCTTCTGCTTCAGCATCTTGAACTAAACGCTCACCATATTGTTTTTTGATAATGGCAACAGGAACTTTACCTTTACGGAAGCCTTGAACACTTGCCGTTTTTGTTAATCCTTTAGCAATTTTTTCTAAATTTGCATCAATAATTTCTTTTGAAATAGTAGCTTTGATCTCAGCGTTTGCACCGTTGATTTTATTCGATTTGATTTCCATCAATTTCCTTTGATATTTTTAGTATTTGTATAGTTTTTTAACTATTAGTTTTGGCAATAATACCTAAAATCTGCTTTTAATTAGCTTTTGCATAATTTTGGTTTAAAATTAAGTAATAATATCCATGCAACTGCAACATTTATCATCACATCCGCAAAGTTAAATACTGCAAAATTAAATCCGCAATGCCAATAGACCATGTCAACCACTCCGCCATGCATAAATCTATCGTAAATATTTGAGAAAGCTCCACCAAGCATAAGCCCTGCAGGAAAAGCAAAACATATTTTTTTTAAATATATAATGTAACCAAATATTCCAGTTACTAGCATGAGTTGAATATACTTTAACCATTCATCTAAAAATGCCAGCATTGAAAATGCCACACCCTTGTTATAAACTAAAATCAGATCAATACACTCTGTATAGTAGCGAAAACCATCTACAAAAAGCATTTTTATATTTTGGTCTATTATAAAGATACCCGCCATAGTAAAAAATAAAATAGCACTCAGTTTAAACATATGATTAGGCATTTAAAGCTTTTTGGAAAAATTCTACTAATGAGTCCATTTCTTTTCTCATCTGTTTAGCATCCTTAGCCTCTAAAAGCACTCTTAATTTGTTTTCTGTTCCTGAATATCTAATAAGATGGCGGATATGCGCTTTATCCAACTCTTTAAGTCTTTCGCTTAAGCCTTTTATTTTATCAAGTGGTTTTTTACTTTTTATATTTATATTAACCAATTTTTGCGGATACAAACTAAATGGACGAAGAACTGCTGAAGCTTTCTCTTTACTGGCAATAATAAGAGCTAAAACTTGTAATGCACTCACAAGTCCATCGCCCGTTTTTGCATAATCACTTATGATAACATGACCACTTTGCTCACCACCAAAGTTAATCCCCTCTTTTTTCATAATCTCTAAAACATATTTGTCCCCAACATCCGAACGAAATAACTTTAGCCCCTTGCTTGTTACATAATCTTCAAGGCCTTGATTGCTCATAACAGTTGATACAATTCCTCCACCTTTTAAAACACCTCTCTCGTGCATATACACACCAAGAGCACCTAAAAGCTGATCGCCATCAACAACTTCACCTCTTTCATCAACTACTACAAGCCTATCTGCATCACCATCAAGAGCTATCCCTAAATCAGCTCTATACTTAACAACACTTTCACATAAATCTTTTGTATGTAAAGCGCCACATCCCTCATTTATGTTAAATCCATCTGGCTTATTGTGAAGAACAATAACATCTGCACCAAGCTCTTCTAAAACGGTTGGACCAACCATATAACCTGCTCCATTAGCAGTATCGAGAACTATTCTAATGCCCGTTAAAGTCATCTCTCTTGGGAAAGAGTTTTTTAACTGCACAATATAGCGCCCTATCACATCATCAATTCTTTTTGCTTTACCTATATTTTTTGCAACAGCTTGTGCATCTTGAAGCATTTCACTGTCTATACAAATAGCTTCAATTTGCTTCTCAATTTCAATTGAAAGCTTATTCCCCTGACCATCAAAAAACTTTATTCCATTATCTTCATAAGAGTTATGAGAAGCACTAATCATAATCCCCGCATCACATCTCATATTTTCTGTAATAAAAGCGATAGCTGGAGTTGGCATAGGACCAATCTGAACAACATCATAACCTATAGCAGTTAAACCACTTACAATTGCATTTTCAATCATATACCCACTTCTACGAGTGTCTTTGCCAACTAAAATTTTATTAGTACAATGAGAACAGGCACTTTTTTTAAAGTAAATACCTGCTGCCATAGCAACTCTCATAGCAAGTTCAGCACTTAAAAACGAACCAGCCTCTCCCCTAACTCCATCTGTTCCAAATAATTTCATATTATTTCCCGATATTAAAGTGATGTATTTTAACATAATTATCTAACAAAGATGAATTTTTTATATTTACCTTGTCTTTAACTTAATTTTAATTATTTTTAAGCTATTATTTCGCACTTAAATTTCATGAGAAGGACTCATACATGGCAAATCACAAGTCATCAATTAAGAGAATTCGCCAAACTATCGTTCGTACTGAACGAAATCGTTTCTATAGAACTCGTCTTAAAAACATTGTAAAAACTGTTACTACTGCAATTGAAACAGCAAACAAAGAAGAAGCTACTGCAGCATTAAAAGTTGCTAATCAACAAATTCACAAATTTGTAAGCAAAGGTATCTTAAAAAAAGAAACTGCTGCTAGAAAAGTAAGTCGTCTGCACAGAGCTGTAAACGCAATATAAGGTTAACTAATTAATGTTAGCCGATAAACTTACCCCGTTTATCAACCGTTATAATGAACTTAGCGAATTGCTAAGTTCTCCTGACATCACTTCTGACATCAAAAGGATGACAGAGCTCTCAAAAGAACAATCAAATCTTTTACCAATCGTTGAAAAAGCAAAAGAATACAAAACTTTAATCGCAGATATCACTGATACTAAAGAGATGTTAAGTGATGCTGAGATGGGTGAAATGGCAAAAGAGGAACTTAAAGAGCTTGAACCACAGGTATCAATAATAGAAGAAGATATAAAAATGCTTCTTCTACCAAAAGATCCTAATGATGATAGAAATATTATTGTTGAGCTTCGTGCTGGTGCTGGTGGAGATGAAGCCGCTATTTTTGTTGGCGATTTGTTTGATGCTTATACTCGTTACGCTGACCTTCGTGGTTGGAAAATTGAGATTATGAGTACATCACCATCAGATGCTGGTGGATTTAAAGAGGTTACTGCCCTCATCAAGGGCGAACAGGTATATAGTCGGTTGAAGTACGAAGGTGGAACACACCGTGTTCAGCGTGTTCCAGCTACAGAATCTCAAGGACGCGTTCACACATCAGCAATCACGGTAGCAGTTATGCCTGAGGTTGATGATGTTGAAGTTGTTATTGAAGATAAAGATTTAAAGATAGATGTTATGCGCTCATCTGGTTGTGGTGGACAATCTGTAAATACTACAGATTCTGCTGTAAGGATTACTCACCTGCCAACTGGTTTGGTCGTTACCAATCAGGATCAAAAGTCACAACATAAAAATCGTGAAAAAGCGATGAAAGTTCTTAAAGCTAGACTTTATGATCTAGAGATGCAAGAACAACAATCAGAAAATGCAGCTGAAAGAGCAGCACAAGTTGGAACTGGAGATAGAAGTGGTCGTATCCGCACCTACAACTATCCTCAAAACCGTATGAGTGACCATAGAATTAACTTAACACTTTATAGACTAAATGAAATTATGAATGGTGGACTTTTAGACGAAGTTGTAGAGCCTCTTATAGCTGATCATCAAGCAAAAATTGTTGAAGCTGCTGGACTATAAAGTCCAGTTAGTTTCAAAAGTCTTTTTAACTTTTCCTCTAAATGTAATCGTTCTATCGTTCATTCCAAGGTATAAAGTATCTCCACTTTTTGGATATACTTCTATATTGTTACTCACTTTTTCTTCCACATAAGCTCTGTAAAAACACGCAGCCATACCAGTGCCACAAGCTAATGTTTCATCTTCAACACCACGCTCATAAGTTCTTACTTGAATATTTTTATTTGAATCTATAAAAGCGATATTCACATTTGCATTGTACTTATAACGCAGTTTTCTCGCCTCTGCTGTATCAAACTCTTCTATGTTGTTTGTAAAATGAACCAAATGGGGAACGCCTGTATCAATGAGCCACCAAGATTTGCCATTGTACTCTATGTTCTTTTCTAATATTTTAGGAGGCGTAAGTTCGCTCAAAACCATAAAGCCATCCACCTCAGCGTTTATAATGCCAGCACCAGTTAGAAAGCTCATATTTTTTGGAGCAAGATTATTTACAAAAGCGTAATGAGCACAAGCACGAGAACCATTGCCACACATATCTGCATCACTTCCGTCTGAATTGTAAAATTGCCACTCAAAATCATAATCAAAGCTAGGAATAATTACTATTAGTCCATCAGCACCGATGCCATCCTGACGATGGCATAATTCCTTTGCTAATGCACTTCTATCATTTTTCACATCGGAGTGAAAAATAACAAAATCATTGCCATTTGCACTATATTTTGCAACTTGCATACTCTCTCCTTTATAAATATTTTTCTTTTATCTCTTCTACAAAATCTTCAACCTCTTGTTGAAGATGCTTGAGGTTTTTAGAATTATCTATCACCCAAGTTGCTTTTTTTTTCTTTTCGTCAATTGGCATTTGAGATGCTATTCTTTTTAGCGATTCTTCTTCACTATAGCCATTTCTTTTTATAAATCTTTCTAGCTGAACATCTTTTGGTGTATAAACAACTACGCTGTCTTTTATATCGTAAGCGCCATTTTCAAAGAAGAGTGGAATGTCTATAAGGTATGGAAACTTAAATCCATCTTGCTTAATGCTTCGTAACTCTATCTCTGCTCTAATCTTTGGATGTAAAAAATCTTCTAAAGTTTTTTTTGCCACCTCATCAGAAAAAACAAGCGCACCAAGTTTAGTTCGGTTTACTTTAGAGTTATTGAGATACTCCTCACCGTAAGTTTCCCTAACCCAAGAAGATGATGAATCTAATATCTCATGAGAGATGGTATCTGCATCTATCACTCTCATGCCATTTAAAGCTAAAAGAGAGGCTACCGTGCTTTTTCCAGTAGCAATTCCACCTGTGAGTGCGATAGCATACTTAAAAGCCATTAGTTTTTAATGATTCCTAAATACTCTTTGCGGATATAATTAGGCATTGCAAATGATGCTAAATGGATATCACAGTTATAGTAACTTAAGCCATCTAGCATATCGGCACGGTGTAAAATAATATCTGCTGTTGGATGGTACTCTTTAGAAGCTAAAAGAGCAGTTTCTCCATTACCAATATTGTATGGCATGATAACTTTAAAATAGTTACCTAAAATCTGCATCAATAATTTATTTTCATCAACTTTGTCTAAAGATGGATGAGTCATTACAAGCTGTCCATCCTCTTTTAAAACACGGTTAATATGTGCTAAGGTTGCGGCATCTGAACTCATTTCAGAGACAACAACATCACAACTATCATCTTCAATTTCTCTTAAAATATCCAAAGAGCATCCTATTGTTGAAGAACCAATATCGGTATGCTTCTGAACCTCTTGTACTAAACTCTCTGCTTTATCACTAATTATTAGAACATTCTCTGGTGTTTTATTTGTGCATAATGGTACATGAACCATCATCTCAGGGTAAACAAATGATTTCATTTTTATAATTCCTATATTTATTATTTAAAGTGATTTTAGCATATTTGTCTTTATAACAATTAAAAAGCTTAAAGTTTGCATATATTTAAGGCTTAATTGATAATTGCTTTTATATTGTAATAGAAATTTGATATAATTTCAGGATATAATTAATATAATAGGAGCAAAAATGAATTTTAATAAAATCAGAGCATTTTGTAAACCATTTCGTATTGCAATGGGGCTGACATTAATCGCAACAGGTGTAGTTACTGGAATCAACTGGTTCTTTTTAGGTGTTATACCTTTAATCGCTGGCTTAACTAACTTTTGTCCGCTTTGTAGCATTACTAAAAAATGTGATTTACCAAACACAAACTAAAACTTTAAAAGTAGAGTGGTAATTGTTACTATTTTTAAAAAGCAAAAAGAGTAGCAATGGCAAGAAAATCAAGAGAGAGGCTTTCTCGCTAATCGTTCAATAAAAGGGGATAAAAAACGAGGTAAACCCAATCTTTGATATACTTGCATCCATGAAATCAATACTAATACTCTTGATCATAACTACTCAAACCCTCTTTGGGCTTATCTCTATAGCTCCAGTAAAAATAGCTGAAAAGCCAGGACTTCACGGAAAAATAAGCACCTCTTTACAAACCAGAAGAGGTTCTACTAAAAAAGAGAGCTATAAAGCAGCTTTTAGAATAGCTTATGACAACAACTCTACTCATGTGACATGGAGTGAAGTCTCAGCAGAGTATGGTAAATCAAATGATGTAGAAGATACCAACAGACTCTATATGCACATCAGACATATCTACGCACTCACAGAAGAGGTTGTTCGCGGGGAAATACTCGGGCAACTTCAAAGAGATAAATTTAAACTTATTAGAGAAAGAGCAATTACTGGTTTAGGACTTAGGTTAAAAGCATTTGAACTACTAGAAAGCTCGAAGGGGTATCTTGGAGTTGGTGGATTCTATGAAAATATCAACTACACATCTGATGATGCAACAGAAAACCATATTAGAGGAAATAGTTACTTTACCTATACCTCTGGCTTTAATGAAAATTCTTTCTCTTATACTCTTTATTATCAGCCATTACTAGATAATTTTTCTGACTACATAGAGTCACATAAATTTCAACTAAAAATTCATGTTTTTAAGAAACTTTCTTTAAGCTTCAAACTTTCATACGATGTAGATTCAAAACCACCAGAGGGGATCAACAAATACGACTTTTATCAAGAAACCTCTTTTGTTTTTGAGTTTTGACCCCAAAAATATAAAAATAAAAACGAGATAAATGCTATGAGAGAAGCACTTAAAAACAGATATCTAGGGAAAAGCTCATACATATACCCTGCATAGAGTGCACCCACAAATCCACCAAGCCCATATGTTACCCCCGAGAAAAACTGCTGTGCTAAAGACCTATACCTGTAGAGTTGAAAGAGATAGCTTATCGCAGCTGAGTGAAACAGAGCAAAACTCAAAGCATGAAGCGTTTGTGCAAAAAACAATATGGCTAAATTTTGTGGAAATAAAAACACCAACATCCATCTAATCACCGTTGCAAAAGTTGTAATTTGTAGGATAAATAAAAGATTATCTTTTAAAAATCTTCCCTGAAAATAGAGCATTACTATCTCAGCTAGAACTCCAAAAGTCCAAAGATAGATGGTCATATCAAGACTCATCCCATAATCTGTCTCATAAATAGTAAAAAAGTTATAAAAAGCTCCAAAACTCACCTGCATAAGGGTGAGACCAAGCCATAACCTCCAGTCACGCAGAAGGCTTATATCGTTTGTGAGTTCTTGCTCTTTGCTTAAAATAGTTTTTGCTTGACTTGCCGTTATATAAGCGATAAAAGATGTTACAAATACAAGTGTAATCAAATACTTAAGAGCAATATCTGGTGAACTTAAAAATTTCACTAAAACCAAAGCTACAAGAACAAAACCTACAGAACCAAAAAGTCTTATTTTCCCATATCTTTCTTTCCCAAGATGATTTAGAGAGATTAGCTCTATATATGGAAGAATAAGGCTAAGACCTATGCCAAGACCTATATTTGAAAGCAAAAGCTTATAGAAACTCTCAACTGAAAAGTAAAATGCCACTGCACTTAAGAGTAAAGCTATGAGCGCTGCATTAAATATCTCAATACTAAGCTTTAGCCCTTTAGTAAAGGCAAATGGAACTAAAAAACGGACCATCGGAGCAACTGCGAAAATTATCCCTATCTCACTAGCTGAATAACCAAGCATAGTCAAAACTTTAGGCATAAAAATAACATAAACACCTATAATTGCAAAATAGAAGAAGTAGAAACCGGCTAAAAGTATGGACATCAATATATCTTTCTTAATTTAATAGCCCAATTCTATCGAATAGTTCCTTTGAAATAAATACCTAAGATATGCTATAATAATGTCACTATTATGTCACTATTATAAAAAGGGACTTAATGAAAAATACGGGGGTCTAAATAATCATTTTTTATTATAACTCACTAGATAATCATCAACCATTTTCAGTTTCAAACTTTTAGTAAATCCGTTGTGTATTTTTAGTAACTTTTTGCCCTGACCGTAGGGAGGAAATACTCTTGGGGTGCATTGGAGAAAAGACCCCACCATCAATGGCATTTGTAGTGTTATGAATCTTGATATTTTTCTCATTCTTGTAAGTAAAAAGATAGGGTAAATTAGTTTTCAAACTTTTATAGGCTGACACAAGTTTT